>QHUJ01000238.1 GCA_003221895.1 Gemmatimonadota bacterium
CCCGCGACCGCGGGTCGCGGTGTACGACGACCATCCCGTAGCAGATCCGCCATCCGCACCAGATCTGCCCCCGGCTTCGCGTCCAGCTCCTCGGCGAGTCGCGCTTCATAGCGCGCAAATGCCTTCAGCGCGCTGCTGCGATCGCTCGCCCAGGCGCGCGCTTCCATCACACCGCGAATGCCTTCCTCCGACAGCGAATCGAGCTCCTGCAGCTTCGTCGCATGGCGCTCGACGGTCGCGAAATCTCCGATCCGCCGGGCGCCATCCATCAGCCGCACGAGGCAATCCCGCATCTGGGGCGTGAGTCGAGCGCGATGCTCGTCTTTCCACTCTTCAAATGGCCGCGCGGTCGGAATCTCGAAGCCGTCGAGGAACGGCCCATCGATTCTCGTAACGCCGTCACTGAGATGCAGCGCGTCAACATCGATCCAGCCGGCGGCGAGACCGACGGTGGCGCGTTGAATCACGACCGCATCGCGGGCGATTTTCGCTTTGATGACAGACAAGCCCTGGGCCAGCGAATGGTTGGCGAACTTGCGCGCTGCATCAGACCAGAGGAGGTCGGCGAGATAGTCGCGCGTGAACTGCTTCCCGGCATCCAGCGCGAGGCGAATCAGGAGGGCAAAATGCTTGCGCGTTCGAAACCGCACCTGCTCACCAGCCACCGTGAACAGGGCGGGACCACCGAGGCAATGCAGGACGAAGTGGTGAGTCACACCATTAGCACGCGTTTTATGGATTCGCTGTACAGATAAGGCGTGCGAATCAACGGCATGTCAACAGATTGCGATATATGACCTTGAGGGCACTTCCGACAGCCCACAGACGTGGCCGTCAACAGTCACGGAGGGGTACCCGGGCTGAGAGCCCGGGCTCACCGTATCTCACTTCCTCGTGGTGACTTCTACGCTGCGACCTTCATAATAACGACGTCCATTAGACGCGCCGCCACTTGATTTCGAGACCCTCCTCCGCTTGCGATCCAAGAATGCGGCGGAACAGGGTAATCAATGACACCGGCGCACCATCGGCCTCGAGCATGTCGATCGTGTCGGCATTGACGTAATAATCGCGATCGGTCTCCGACTCCTCCTCCAGCTCATTGACCAGAAACCGCAGCTCGCCATCATCGATCGTCCCGAGCGGCTGGTTGGTATTCTTGTCGCTGAGCTCGATCATAGCAGTTGAGGCCGCCCGGTCACGGCGAGGGCAAGCAGCCTCTGCGCTTCCCAATCGTACGCGGCACCGGTCGCAGCCGATTCGGATTCGGATACCGGGACGCGCACACGCACCACAATTTCCGAGCTGCGGTCGGCCGCTGCGACGCAGCAGCTGATCGCGAGGCCATAGCGCTCGGTGAGCTGGCGCGCCAGCGGCAGGCCAATGCCGACCCCGTCTTCGCGCGCCGTGATGACGACGTCATCCCGCTCCAACGCCACCCGCACCATGACACGGTTGGTCAGCGCACAGCACGAGGCGCTGTCCAGAAGATCCGCCATCACCTGCGCCACGGGGGACGGATCACCTGCGAGAAACTCGGACGTCTCGGTGACCTCGACCACCAGCTGGCGGCCGCGCCGCTGGAGATCCGGACGCAGGATTTTGAGCACGGCATCCGTCACATCGGATAGTGTCGCGCGCGGCACCTGAGAGTGCGGACGAGCCTCTGGTGCGGCAGGAACCCGGAAAGCTGCCATGAGCTGGCTGGATATCATGGAATTCTCCGGATCGGCATAGCTCATAGAACCTCCTTCTTATAGGTGTGGGGTGCCTTAATAGTGGACCATGGACCAGGATTAGTACCATGAGACGTAGGGTGGAATCGCCGTTGCTACGGAAGGGCTAGATCTTCTGGGGGGGGTGGCCGGACTCGACAGCCTGCAGCATTCTCGCCAGGACCGCCCGCCCGTATGAGGTCGCCACATCGTACACGTAGGTCGTCAGCGAGCCCACGGCAGTCCCGATCATCAGGCAATACAACCACGTGCGACTGGAAGGCGCCCAGCGGGCGGACAACCTGTCTGCCCACGCGAGGCCGATGAACGGGGCGAGCACCCAGCCCGTGAAGAGGATCAGGAGGAATGCTGAGGGGCGGCCGTGCATGAACAGCAAGACGAGTGAACCGATCGCCCCTGCAGCCAGGGCGACACGCGCGACGGCCTGCAGACGATTGTCCGTCACGCCTACTATGGGCAGGTACTGTTAGACTGCTTCCACGACACAGACACGACGGCTGTACGCATGGTTGAAATCTATCGGGAGGTCGCCGCTAGCGAATCCGCCGGCAGATGGGACAAGGACCCATTTGCGGCTCCTTGCCGTAGGTGAGCTGCACCGGGCCGAGGGTCACGGCCGTATCTGTCAGTGCCACGGTGAGCGTCATCCGCCCACCCAGCACTCGGCCGCTGAAGCGCGCCGGGTGCAGCACGCCGAGGTCCACCGGATGCGCCGTGATGTTCTGCTCGCCGGGGACGTCAAATCGCCCCTCGGCGTCGGGAATGATCTGTTCGGGGATGTTGCCGTAGGTGCAGGCGATGTGTACGTGCGCGCTGGTGTCGTCCGCGATCAGTCCCGCGTTCTCGCCACCCCAGGTGCCCGCGATACTGCCCTTGGGCGGCCGGATGCCCGTCGGGTCACACGGGCCGAGGACTGCGGCCGCTGCTACGAGCGCGACTGCTGCTTTGGTGAGCATACTCGTCTGAATGTACCCCGCTGCAGCGCCCGGCGTCACTTCTTGTCCGCCTGAAGACACTCTGGCCCGTAAGTAAGACGCTGTGCGGGTGTTTGACGATGCTAGAATTCGTGGGTAGGAGACTCTGCGCGCGTTTGCCGACCCTGTACACCTGTTTCGAGACGCTGCCGCTCGT
>QHUJ01000173.1 GCA_003221895.1 Gemmatimonadota bacterium
CGAGTATCAGAAGGCGTCGAGTGCGATCATTACCGCAACCACCCGCAGCGGCGGCAATCAGTGGTCTGGAAACGCGTTCGTCGGTTATCAGAACAAGGGGTTGCTTGCGCTGGACACTTTTCAAATCAAGGACAAGCACGTAGCCGACAGCATTGGCCAAGCAACGAATAAACCATCCACCTTCCAAAAACCGGATTACAGTCGCGTTTTGAGCGGGCTAGCCGCGGGCGGCCCGCTCATTCGGAACCGATTGTTCTTCTTTGGCTCGTACGAGGGGAATTACCAGAACCGCGCGAATCAGGTCAACATCACGCCACCCATCGGATTCGCCGCGCTAGACACGGTTAATCTGGCCCAGTTCAACGGTCATATCACGTCGCCGTTCCGCGAAACATTGCTGTTTGGCAAGCTGAATTATTCGCTGGGTCAGCACTCTTCGCTGGAAGCTAGCTACAACAATCGGCACGAGACGGACGTGCGGGACTTTGGAGGCCAGGTCGCTGCACAGGCCGCCGTGAACTACCTCCAGGACATTGGACTCGGGATCGTGAAACACACATACACGAGCGGGTCCTGGTTGAATGAGGCTAGCGTTACATTCGAGCGGTTTCGCAGGAATCCGTCGCCGGACAATTCGGATCTCCCCGCGCGAGAATTCCAGAAAGGGACTGCGACTGGTTGCTGCAATGGTATCGGCAGGATTGGCAGCTTCCTGAGCATTCAGGACTTCACGCAGAAGCGCGTCGGATTCAGGGACGACCTGACCTACACCACGTCTGGTGGGCACGTCTTCAAGACGGGCGTCACAGTAGATGCCCTCAAGTATGATGTGATCAAGCGAAACGATGAGACGCCGCATTTCTGGTACGCGGACACCATTAATCGTGGAGGCGTGCTCGCCTACAATTTCCGCACGCCGTATCAAATGACATGGCAGTATGGCAATCCGGGTTTGAAAAAGAACAATCAACAGGTTGGTGCGTATGTTCAGGACGACTGGAGTGTCTCACAGCAGCTCACGTTGAATCTCGGTGTCCGTTGGGACTTCGAGTCGCACATGCTGAACTATGATTACGTCACACCGCAGAACGTCCGCGACACCATCAGGCTGTACAACAGCCAGCTCTTTTTCCCAATCGATACGACGGAATACTTCACGAACGGGTCGCAACGCAAGAAGTTCTATGGCGCGTTCCAGCCTCGACTCGGGTTCTCCTACGCACTCGACCGGGAGAACAACACGGCGTTGTTCGCCGGCTGGGGACTCTTCTATGACAGGTCGCTCTTCGACATCTCGGTGGATGAGACCCTGAAGCTGCAGCGCCCTGCCTACACGGTCCTTTTTGCACACCCCGACTCCGTGCCGAAGGCTGGGGAAGTCGCCTGGAATAATCAGTACCTGACGACCGATACCTCGGTACTGGCGCCACTGGTCGCCGGATCGCCAGGAAGCCTCGGTGAGGTATGGCTCATCCCCAACAACGCAAAGTTGCCCAAGTCCCAGCAGTGGAACGTCGGCATTCGTCACGCGTTCGGGAGCGTCGTCGCGTCGGTGGCCTACACTGGTGTGCGCGGCTACGACCAGTTGGTGTTCAACTGGGCAAACATCAAGTGGAACAACTTCGGCACCGACTCCAGCGCCTGTTGCAATTTCTCACGCTCGCCGTTCCATGGGTTCAGCAACATCCTGTACGCCACCAACAGCGGGAAGACGTGGTACGATGCACTTACGGTGCAAATCAATCGGCCCTATCTGAGGAGACGCAATTGGGGGTGGGGCGGTGGGCTCACACTCACCCAGGCTAATCGGTCGGTTGAGGGGGTGGATTTCCCGGGGGACCAGTTTGCATTCCCCGGCGTAAACGTGATACCAAAGCATCCGGTCAACGACGAGAAGAGCCGCGTTGTCGCCAATTGGATAATGGACGTGCCATTCGCCGCTGGCTTCCAGTTCAGTGGTCTGATTACGCTCGGCACCGGTCCCCGGCAGGACATTTCGGGCCGGTTCGACCCCAAGAACTTCAAGCCCGGCGCCATTACGCTCCCGCAGTACAGTTTCCCGCTGGTTCCGGGAGCCTGGGCGTATCGCAACGTAGATTTGCGGCTGCGAAAGGATTTCCCGCAGTTTTCCCGCGGGACGATTGGAGTAACCGCAGATCTGTTCAATGCACTCAACTATCAGAACTTCGGTTGTATGAACGGTGGCACAACGCCGACGTGCGTGGTAAGCGATCCGCGTCGCTTGCAGATCGGCGCCGAGTATACGTTCTGAGCGCCAACGGTATCCGATTCACAGCCGTCGTCTTTGCCCTGGCCCTCGGAGGCTGTTCCGGTAACTCCGGGGGCCCGGGCGTCGCGCCCGACACGGCGGCATTTCTCGATACCCTGCAGCACCGCACCTTCAGCTACTTCTGGAATCTCACGCCCGCGTCGAATGGCCTCACCCCCGACCGCGCGCCCACGCCGTCGTTCTCGAGCATCGCCGCCGTCGGCTTCGCGCTGACCGCCTATCCGATCGGCGTCGAGCACGGCTGGATCACCCGCCCCGATGCGGCGGCCCGCACCGTCGCCACGCTGCGGTTCTTCTGGACCGCGCCGCAGGATTCCGCTGGTCCCAATATCACTGGCTATCACGGCTTCTTCTATCACTTCCTCGACATGACGACCGGCCATCGCTTCCAGACGGTCGAGCTGTCGACTATCGACACGTCGCTGTTGCTCGCCGGCATCCTGTTCGCACAATCGTACTACGACGGCAGCGACACGACCGAGAAAGAGATCCGCGCGCTCGCCGACTCGATTTACCTTCGCGTCGACTGGCGCTGGGCCCAGGCGCGGCCGCCCGCCGTCAGCATGGGATGGCATCCGGAGAGCGGCTTCATCAACGCCGACTGGATCGGCTACAACGAGGGCATGATCCTCAACATCCTGGCCCTCGGCTCGCCGACGCATCCCGCTGATTCCACCACATGGAACAAGTGGGTGAGCGGCTATCAGTGGGGCACGTACCACGGACAGAGCTTCGTCCAGTTCGCGCCGCTGTTCGGCCACGAGTACTCGCACGTCTGGATCGACTTCCGCGATATCGCCGACGACTACATGCGGGGCAAGGGCATCGATTACTTCGAGAACTCGCGCCGCGCGACATTGGCACAGCGGAGCTACGCCATTGCGAATCCGGGCGGCTGGGCCGGGTACAACGGAAACGTGTGGGGACTGACGGCGTGTGATGGACCGGCCAACAAGACACTCACCATCGGGGGCAAGAGTCGCCAGTTCCAGACGTACAACGCCCGTGGCGCTGCGCTCGGCGACGAACGCGACGACGGCACGATCGCACCGACCGCAGCCGGCGGCGCGGTGCCGTTCGCGCCCGAGTTCACCATTCCCGCGCTGCTCGCCATGCGGACGACGTACGGCAATAAGCTGTTCTCGACCTACGGCTTCCTCGACGCCTTCAACCCGACATTCACCGCCGCCGGCCAACAGGAAGCCGGGACGGTCGACCCACAGCTCGGCTGGTTCGACGTCGATTATCTCGGCATCGATCAGGGACCGATCTTGGCGATGGTCGAGAACTACCGGACCGGATTCGTGTGGCGGGTGATGCGCGGAAACCCGCACATCATTCGTGGATTGCAGCGAGCCGGCTTTACCGGCGGATGAGCTGCCGTAGCGGCTAGCGACGGAGGGCGCGTCGAAACGCCGCACGAGTCAACCGATCGACTTCACGCTGCCAGCGGCCAAAGACGGTCACCAGCCGGCGCGCTTCGGCCGTCAGCCGCGCCCCTCCGCCCGCGGAGCCGCCTCGCGTCGTGTCGAGTACGCGGGCGCCGAGGACATGCTCCATTTCGCGAATGCGATTCAGACAGGTGCGGTAGCTCCACCCGACGAGCTTGCCTGCGCCGCGAATGGTCCCGGTGCGGACCACACCGTCGAGAAACCGCAGATAGCGTGGTCCCATCAGAAAGACACCGTCCCAATTGAGCCAGATCTTGTGATCCGGGGCAAGATGGCGGCGAAACGCAGCGGGACGCGCCGTAGGCATACCCTATAATGAAGGCTCAGGGGCGGTAGCGCACCCGCCCCGACAACTCGGCTGGCAGCGGACCCGGGCCCACCGCCTCGGGGAGGGCCGGGACAACAAACCCGGCCCGGCGGAGAATCTCCCGCCCTTCATCCGACAAGACGAACGCGACGAAGCGTTCCGCCAGCGCGCGGTGCGGCGCGCGAATCGGAATCGTCAGCCCGTACTGAATCGGCTCACCCCTGATCTCGATGGAATCGGGTCCACCAAGCTCGCGAGCGATTCGCAGCGACGCACCCGCATACCAGGCCGTCAAGGTGGAGTCGCCCAGGCTGAGCTGTGGGGGCAGGGTGACGTAATGCAGTCCTCGGCTCACGGCTTGCGACTGGTACGTCCAGAGAAAATCGAACTCGCCGGCCGCCATTTGCGCGTACACATCCTCGCCCGGTCGCGGTGTCCAGATCGGCGCGGCGCCCTCGAGCTGCGCGGCGAGGCCCGGGCGACGATAGAACCGCTCGGCCAACCGGTAGATCAGCACGACGCGGTACGCACCGGGGTCGAGCGATGGGTCGGCGCGGCGCGTGCGAACGCCCGGCCGCAGCAGCAGCTCCGGCCAATTCTTGGCATTCACCTCGGCGGCAAAGCGCGAGCGCTCGCTGTACGCGAGCACCATCGAATTGCGGACGATCTTGATATACCACGAGGCGTGTGACGGGATCAGAAACGCAGGAATCAGAACGTAATCGGCCGTGCCCAGCACGTCGGGCACGTGCGCCGAATCGCGCGAGCGGCGCACGACCTCGACGCTGCCGCCACTCTCCTGCCGTGGCACCACGCCCGGATTCTCCCGCACGAAGGCCGCCAGCAGATCTGCGAGCGGTTGGCGGAGGCTGCCCGCGCTCGTCACGAGGAGCGGGCTGCCCCCCGGCATACTGTCACCGGCCTGCGCGGCGAGAGGGGCGACGCCGAGGACCAGCAGGACGGCCAGCACGTTACAGCGAATAGCGGGCACCAAGTTGCAGTCTCCAACGTGAGGCGTCGACGTTGATCGCGTTCCTGGCCGGGAGCGTCAGTTGATACAGGTTGCGGTCCAGCACCGCGTCGTGGCCGCGCAGCTTGAGGAGTGGCACGTTTTCGGTTCCCGCCCCGGCAAAACTGCCCGTTTGCCGGACGAGTCCCCACGAATCGCTCAGGAGATGCAGCAGGTTGAATACGTCGAGCGTGAGCTCCACAGCGTGCGCGCCGCGCAGCCGGAGAACTTTGCCGGCGCGCGCGTTGAGCATGTTCTGCCATGGATCGCGGCAGCTGTTGCGGCTGAGCAGCAAGCCGCGCGCCCGTCGCAAACACGCCTCGCCATCGATGTACGATTCCAATTGGGCTACGCCCGCCGGGTCGGATACCAATGCGGTCCCGCTGTCGCGCACCATGCCGATGTCGCTGGGATTACGAGGCACATAGATGGGATCGTCCTGCTGGCGATCGAACGGCGCGACGAGGTTGCCAACGCCGTCGCCGTTCGCGTCGCCATTGACGATATACGTGAACGGCAACCCAGACTGACCCACGTACACGGCCGAGATGGTGAAGCCCGCCGGTAGATTCGCGCTGCCGCTTATCGTGACCTTGTGTGGCACCGAAAAGACCGCCGTGGTCATGGCCCGGTCCGTCAGTGTGCCGTTTACCGGCACGAAGCCGTAGTTCGAGACCGTCTGGGCGTCGCGCAGAGAAAGCCGATCCTCCGCGCGGGTGTAGGCGTACGAGGCGGAGAACTCGATGTCTCCGGCAAAGCGCTTCTGCGCCTGCATGACGAGGGTGACCGAGTGATCGCCGCCCCGGCTCGTATTCCGCAGAATGGAGCCGAATCCGGTCGAGACCTTTGCGGGCGTCACCGCCGGCAGCGCACCATTCGTTGACGTAGCCCCCACCGTACCGTACATCACGCGGCCGCCCTCACCAAAGAGTCCCGCAATGGGGCCCTGGAGATTGTCGTCAGAGATATAGAGCTCGTGCAGGGTGCGCTGATACAGCAGATCGGCCGACGCGACGATGCCCCCTCCCAGCCGCTGATCTCCCCCGATGCTCGCCTTCAACGTCTGCGGCATCCGGAAGCTCCGGTCGAAATACGTAATCGCGGCGAGTGGTTTGACCGTCGGACCCACGCACGCGCTCGGCTGGTTGTCGGGATCCGGCTCGAAGCTGGGAGCGGCCGCGCCGGAGCAGGTGATCAATGCCGCGTCGTTCCCGGTGTTGGAGAAGGCGAATGAGAGCCAGCTATACGCGACCCGCCCGGTGAACACGCCCGCGCCGCCGCGCAGGGCACTGCCGTCGCGGAGCATCCAGTTGAACCCCAGGCGCGGCGACCACAGCACGTGCGTGTCGATGAAGTTCGCCGTATTAACGGCGAACACGCTATTGAGCAGCGAATCATTGGTCACCGGATGATCGGGAAACGACGGTACGTCCATCCGGAGTCCGGCGGTTACGCCCAGGTTGTCCCGCACGTGCCACTGATCCTGCGCGTAGAGCGCGAAGGAATTCGCGCTGAATTCCGCCGTGGGCCCGCCGGGCCGCAGCTCGATGTTCCGCTGGAACCGCGACGGCCGGCCGGCGGCGAGGGAATCGAGGTTCAGGAATTGATACTGGCCAGTCGAGGTGGGGAACGAGATGAAATCGAACGACAGGCGCTCGAGGTGCCCGCCAACGGTCACAAGGTGCGGCCCCCAGCCGATCGTCGCGTTGTCGTTGATTTCGAAGCTGTGCTGGGTATTGAGGAGGCGCTGCGAGCTGGCGTCGCTGCCCGCCACGAGCCGCGCCCCCGCAAAGCCGGGATCGCCGACGTTACTCACAAAGACCGACGGTGCCGTACTACCCGGCGCGCGCGGCTCGTCCACGTGGAGATAGGCGCCGATCAGCTCGTTTGAGATCCGGCCGAGGATCGACGTCCAGCGGACCCGGCCGCTCCATTGCGCGGAC
>QHUJ01000150.1 GCA_003221895.1 Gemmatimonadota bacterium
CACGCGGAACACAAGGAGTCGGGCGGAGGCGAGGCTTCCTTCAGTCATCGGATGCGAAGAAGCCAAGATACTGCAAGGGGTTGGGCTGGGCAAGCAAATTTGCGTCACCTGCCGCTTCAGCGAGCGCCGGACGCAAGTCGTCCGGCCATTCCGACGTCAGCGCAAGCGTGACACCGGTCACGGGATGTGTGAACGAAAGCGCGGCCGCGTGCAGCAGCTGGCGCGGCGCGAGCGTTTCCAGCCGTTCCGCTTCGGTGCGCGCCGACGGAGTCACGCGACGGCTCCCGCCGAACGTGTACTCGCGGTCCCCGACGATCGGGCAGCCGACGTGCGCGAGGTGGACGCGGATCTGATGGGTACGTCCGGTGCCGAGTCGCACGCGCAGCAGGTCGGCGTGGGCGAAGCGCGCGACGACGGCGGCGTGTGTCGTGGCATGCCGGCCGCCTTCGGCAACGGTCATGCGTTTGCGGTCTTTGGGATTGCGCGCGATCGGCGCTTCGATGTCCACCACATGCTTGCGCAGATGGCCCCACACCACCGCGGCGTATACCCGCTTCACGGCGCGGCGCTCGATGGCGCCCGCCAGCCGTCGGTGCGCCAGGTCGCTCTTGGCGACGATGAGCAGCCCGGACGTATCGCGGTCGAGGCGATGCACGATGCCGGGTCGGCCTTCGGTCGATCCGCTCGACAGCTCGGTGCCACGCCCGACCAGCACATTGACCAGAGTGTCGTTCCAGTGGCCGGGACCGGGATGAACGACGAGTCCTGCCGGCTTGTCGAGCACCGCGACATGCTCGTCTTCGTAGACGAAATTCAAAGAGGCGTGGTGAGGCGTGTAAGTGCGTGGGGGTGCTTCGTCGGGCAACTCGACCGTTACTTCCGTTCCACGTTCCAGGACCGCCGAGGCGCGCAGCGGTTTGCCGCGCGCGGTGACTCGTTTGTCGGCGATGAGGCGTCCGGCTTGGGTGCGTGAGAGAGCGAGCTGGTCGGCGAGGAATTTGTCTAGACGTTCAGACTGTACAACCACACAAAACGTGAGGATCAAGGCTCGGCCGCCCGCGCCTCCCAACGACGCGTATCCCGGGCGCGCCCCCGGTCGTGGCGGGGCTCGTGAATGTCCGCGGCACACTGGTGACGGTCGTGGAAGGGTGGCGTGCGCTGGGCCTCCCGCCCCTCTCTCCAACCCCATCTCCAGAAGCAGGCACCACAGGCTCGACGATCATTCTCGAGCTGGGCAAGGCGGAGGGCGCGGCGAACGGAGGTCAGCAGGGGCACGGGGGGGGAGCGGCGGGTCGGAAGCTGATCGGCTTTACGGTGGACGAGGTGATGGACATGCTGGCAGGGGGTGAGACGACGCTGGAAGATCGTCAGGGTCTTCCCGGCATCGATCCGACCCTGGTGCGCGCCGTCGGCCGGCGCGATGGTGAGCTGTTCATCGTGCTGGACGTCGCGGCGCTGTTGGGCCCGATTCTGACTTCTTAAGGAGCGAGCGGTGAGCCACACGGTTCTCGTCTGTGACGACGCCATCTTCATGCGCACGATGATCACCGATATCCTGGCGCAGGCCGGGTTCGAGGTCGTCGGCGAGGCCGAGACCGGGACGCAGGCGGTGGAGAAGTATCGCCAGCTGAAGCCCGATCTGGTGACGATGGATATCGTGATGCCCGATATGGGAGGCATCGATGCCGTCCGCGAGATCGTCAAAAACGATCCCGACGCCAAGATTCTGATGTGCAGCGCCATGGGACAGCAGGCGCTCGTGGTGGAAGCGATTCAGGCGGGTGCCAAGGACTTCGTCGTCAAACCATTCCAACCCTCCCGCGTGCTCGAAGCCGTCCAGCGCGTGCTGGGATAGTCTCTCATGGACCTGTCGCAGTACGCCGAGCTGTTCCTGGCCGAGAGCCGCGAGCACTTGAGCGCCTGCAACCAGCTGCTGCTCGAGTGGGAGCGCCGCCCGTCGTCGCCGGAGCCGGTGAGCGGCATCTTCCGGGCGGTCCACACGGTGAAGGGGATGGCGGCGACGATGGGCTACGGTCGTGTCGCCGACCTCGCCCATCGCATGGAGAATCTGCTCGACCACCTGCGCCGCAGCGGCAAGCCGCCGGCCGATGAGGTTCTGCAACTCCTCTTCCGTGCGACGGACACGCTCGAAAAGGCCGTAGGACTCGCAGTCACGGGGCGCGAGCGCGATCTCGATGTCTCCGCGCTTGCCGCGGAGCTCGATCGCGCGGTTCCAAAGCAACCCACGACTCCGTCGGCCGCCGCCCCTTCGTCGCTCTCTGCCGCCGCCGCGCTCGCCGCCTCAGTTCCAGGCGCCGGCCGTCTCGTTCAAGTGACCATCCGTCCCGAAGCGCCCCTCAAGGGCGCGCGCGCAATGCTGGTCATCCGCAAGGCGCAGAGTCTCGGCACGGTGCATCGCATCCAGCCGCCCCCCCAAGCCTTCGAGGCCGAGGAGTTTGAGGGCCGGGTGGCATTCGAGTTGGACACGAACGTCGCGCCCGCGGAAATCGAGGCCGCGCTGCGCACCGTGGGCGATGTCGAGCGGGTCTCGGTCGGGGGTGGCGGCGATGAAGGCCTTGCGCCGGCCGAAAGCGTCGCGGCGAGCGGGCGCAGCCGGCATATTCGCGTCGATCTGCGCCGGCTCGATACGCTGATGGATCTGATCGGTGAGCTCGTGACTGCACGGGGCCGCCTGAACGAAATCGCGGCGCGCTGGGTCGGCCAGGATCCCGCCATCGACGACATCGCCATTCAGGTCTCGCGTCTCTCGGCCGAGCTCCAGAGCGAGATCATTCAGGCTCGCATGACGCCGGTGTGGCAGGTGTTCGATCGGTTCCCCCGGCTGGTGCGCGACGTCGCCCGCCAGCTCGGCAAGCAGGTCGCGTTCCGCGTCGAAGGGAAGGAGATCGAGCTCGACCGCGCCATTCTCGATGAGCTGGGCGACCCGCTGGTGCATTTGCTGCGCAACGCGGTAGATCACGGCATCGAGCCGCCGGCCGAGCGCAAGCGCCACAAGAAGAATCCGGAGGGGCAGATCGTCCTCGCCGCCGTGCGCGAGCGCAGCACCGTGGCCATCAGTATCGCCGACGACGGCCGCGGTATTGATCGCGACAAGATTCTCCAAAAGGCGAAGCGCGAGGGCGTCGTGGGACCGCACGTCGAGGCGCTGTCGGACGATCAGCTGCTGCGCGTACTGGCGCGGCCCGGATTCTCGACCGCGGATGCGGTCACCGCCGTGTCGGGCCGGGGCGTGGGCATCGACGTCGTCCTGACGCGCCTGCGCGCGCTCGGGGGATCGATCGAAATCCGCACCGAGCCGGGGAAGGGCACCGCGTTCGTGCTGCGCCTGCCTGTCACGCTCGCGATCGTGCGCGCGCTGATCGCCGCGGTGGGCCAGGAACGCTACGCGCTGCCGCTGACGTACGTGGCCGAGACGGTAGAGTTCGGCACGACGCCGATGACGACGATGGAAGGGCGCGACGCGATCGTGTTGCGCGACCGCGTCGTCCCGCTCGTCGATCTGCGGAAGCTGCTTGGAACCAACGGCGGCGCCCCGGCACCCCCGCCGCGCCGCCCGGTCATTGTGCTGGAAATGGGCGAGCGGCGATCGGGGATCGTCGTCGACGGGATGCTCAGCCAGCAGGAGATTGTGGTGAAGGGATTTGACGCGCCGCAGGGTACATTGCCCGTGTTCAGCGGCGCGACGATCATGGGCGATGGCGTGCCGGCGTTGATTCTGGATGCGGCGGGACTGGTGTAGTTCCCTTCAGGCGTCGAACCGGGGGGGGGGAGCGAATTGTGGAAGATGTTCGTGATCTGAAAGCGCTGCAGCTCGACGCGCTCAAAGAGGTCGCCAACATCGGCGCGGGTCACGCGGCGACGGCGCTGTCGCAGCTGACGCATCGCCGCATCATGATTTCGGTCCCCGAGGTGACGATCGCCCGGCTCGAGGATGTGCCCGGGCTGATCGGGGATCCGCAGGAAGTCGTCGCCGCCGTCCTGATGCACATGCTCGGCGATTTGACCGGGCGCACGCTGCTGCTGTTTCCCGAGGCCGTCGCCCGGCAGGTGTGCGACATGCTGCTCAAGCGCCCGCTCGGCACGACCCAGGCGTTCGAGACGCTCGAGCAGTCCTGTCTGAAGGAAGCCGGCAACATCCTCTCGGGCGCCTACATGAACGCGCTGTCCGAGTTCATGGGTATGCTGCTCCTGCCGTCGGTGCCGAGCCTCGTGGTCGATCTGTCGGCAGCCGTCCTGACAACGACCTATTTGAACTTCGGGCACGACCGCGATTTTGTGTTCTGTGTCGAGACGGAGTTCAACATCGAAGCTCAGGACGGGCTGCGTGGCCACTTCCTGCTCCTGCCCGATCTGGCGTCCCTCAAGGCCATCTTCGACGCCATCCGCCTGACTTGATCGTCTCGGAGCGCGACCTCACGGTGTTGAGGTCATTCGCCCGCCGGATCGACCCGTCGGACGCGGGCGCGCACAACAACCTCGGCGTTCTCTATTATCAGAAAGGCCTCGTCCCCGAGGCCATCGAGCAGTTCACGCGCGCGCTGGAGCTCGATTCGCGCATGCAAATCGCGCAGCGCAACCTCGAGATCGCCTACCACAACACCGGCTTTTACGACCGGCGCGTGGCGGAGCTGCAGGAGCGGCTGCGCCAGGGGCCCGACGACCGCGACGCGCGCTGGGAGCTGGGCCGGACCTACGCGATCCTCGGCGCCTTCGAGGATGCATGCGCGGAATTCGAGCAGCTGCTCGCCCACAAGGCGAACGACGTGGCTGCGATGATTCAGCTGGGCCTCGCCGAGAAAGCGCGCGGCCGGCTGGAAGTCGCGACCGAGTGGTTCATCCGCGCCGTGGAGCAGGAGCCCGACTCGAGCGTGGCGCAGTTCTATCTCGGCGAGGTCTACTACAACCGTGGGCTGAACGAGCCGGCGCTCGCGGCGCTCGCGCGCGCGGTATCGCTGAACCCCGACAACGCCAACGCCCATTACCTGATGGCGTTCGTGCTCGGCGACATGGGCCGCCACCAGGACGCGCGCGCGGCGTCCAAGCGCGCGATTCAGCTCAATCCGCCGCTCGCCCGCGCCCAGACCAATCTGTCGCTGGAGCGCTATCGCGCCGAACGCGCGTCGGCCGAGCACCGCCTGCGGGTGCACCCGACGCCGGAAGTGGCCGAAGGCCACGAGCTGGCGCACTTCAATCTCGGCCTCGCGTTCCGCCAGAAGGGCTACTACACCGAGGCGCTTCGCGAATACCGGCTCGCGATCGAGCGCGGCGAGGACCGGCGCCTGGTCCGCCAGGCGATGGCGGAGGTCCACCTGCTGAAGCGCGACTTCGCCGATGCGCTCGAGCTGTATGAGTCGCTGATCCACGAGGTTCCCGATTCGCCGAAGCTGTGGAATGAGCGGGGCGTGGTGCTCCATCAGGCGGGACGCAAGGACGAGGCACTGGCGTCGTATCGGCACGCGACGGACGTCGATCCGCGCTACGCGCTGGCGTGGAACAACGTCGGTGTCGCGCTCGCGCATCAGAGCGACGCCGACGATGCCATCCAGGCGTTCCGCAAGGCGTTGCAGCTGTCATCGGCATTTGCCGCCGCCCGGCTCAATCTCGCGCTGCTGCTCACGCATCTGCGGCGCTTCCAGCTGGCGCTCGAGGCGTATCGCCAGGTCCTGGCGGATCAGCCCACATCGGCGCCGGCGTGGAACGGCGTGGGGCTCGTGCTCGTCGAGCTGAAGCGCTTTCTCGACGCGCGCAACGCCTTCGTGCGCGCGGTCGAAGCCGATCCGCAGAACGCGGGCGCGCATTACAACCTCAGCTTTACGCTCTCGAATCTCGGCGACTTCGACGGCGCCTTGCGCGCCACCAAGCGCGCGCTCGAGCTCGATCCCTACTACGTCTCGCAGAAATTCGCCCTGGCCATCGATCTGCAGTACGAGACCGTCTCGATCGGCATCGTCCCCGAGATCTCTGCCGATGTCGCCGCCGACAACTTGAGCGGCGAGTTCGCGTTCGATCAGCGGCTGGTCGATAACATCTTCAAGGAGCTGGCGCCGCCGGCGACGCCGCAGCCCGCTTCCGTGGGCCTCGCGAAGAAGCCGGAGGATCCGCTGGCGCTGGCGCGCGACTACGTCAGCAAGGGGATGATGGATCTGGCGGTCGCCGAGGCGACGCGCGCCGTGCAGCGCGGTGCCGATCGCGGCCAGGCCGCGACATTGGTGGGCGACAGTTACGCGCGGCGCGGATTGCACGGCGAAGCGCTGGAGCGCTATCGCGAAGCACGCACTCTCGACGCCGCCAATGCCGCCGCGGCGCTCGGCGAAGTGAAGAGCTTGCTCGCCATGCAACGGCCGGCCGAAGCGCTGCCGCTCGCCGAAGCGCTGGTGGCCAACACGCCCGGCGACGTCGAGGTGCTGGTCGGCGTGGCGAAGGCGCGCGCCGCGACCGGCGATGCCGCCGGCGCGCTGACCGCGCTGCGCGAGGCCCAGACCCGCGCCCCGGACCGTGCCGATCTGCACAAGCTGCAAGGCGACATCGCGGTGAAAGTCGGCGACCGGCAGGGCGCGCGGCAGGCGTTCCGCGCGGCGCTCGATCTCGATCAGGGCTTCGTGCAGGTGTGGCTGGATCTGGGACGACTGCACGAACAGGACGAGGAATGGCGCGACGCGCGGCGGGCGTACGAAGAGGCGCTCGAGGCGTTGCCCACATTCCACGAGGCGTCGCTCGCGCTCGCGGATCTGTTGCGGCGCACCGGTAGCGTGCGCTCCGCCGTGGTGCGGCTCGCGGACATGCTGGAACAGGATCCGTACGATCTCGACGCGTTGCTGCTGCTCGGCCGGGCGCTGCTCGACGACAAGCGCAACGAGGAGGCGCTCGCGGCGTTCCGGCGCGTCCTCAAGTTCGACATCGAACACAGCGGCGCGCTCTTTTACCTGGGCGCGACGCTCGCGCGGCTGCAGCGCTATTCGGAGGCCGTCGACGCGTGGGAGCGCGTCACGCGCATCGATCCCGGCGGCCCGTTCGCCCAGCGCGCGCGCATGCACGCGCGCACCGCGGTCGACTTGCAGCACATCTTCTCGACGCCGGACGCGGCCTGATGACGATCGAGGGACCGCTGCGCGAGCTCGGCATCCATGATGTCTTCCAGCTGCTCGACTTGAGCCGCAAGACGGGCGCGCTGCGCGTCACGTCGGAGCTGCGTCACAACGACGGGACGATCTACTTCGACAACGGTGTCGTCGTCTCGGCCGAGATCCGCACCAATCCCCATCCGCTGGGGGCGATGCTGCTGCGGACCGGGAAGATCACCGAAGCCGACCTCGAGCGCGCGCGCGACATGCAGCTACGCCTGGGCGATAAGCGCCGCCTGGGCGAGATCCTCGTGTCGCTCGACGTGATCACGCAGCGCGAGGTGGAGCGGCAGGTTCGGTTTCAGATCGAAGAAGTCGTGTTCGAGGTGATGAGCTGGAACGAAGGCTACTTCTCGTTCAACGAGGAGCCCGAGGGCAAGGTGCCCACCGAGGTCACCGTGCGCATTCCCGTCGAGGCGCTCCTGATGGAAGGGGCACGGCGGATCGACGAGTGGTCGCGGATCGAGAACCGGATTCCGCACGTCGGTGTCGTGCCTTCCCTGGCGCCGCCACCGGAAGGCGGCGGCGGAGAGCTCGATCTCCTGCCCCCCGAATGGGAAGTCCTGGCGCTCATCGACGGCGAACGCTCCGTGCGCGGGCTGGCCACCGAGCTCGGCCGCTCGGACTTCGAGGTCGCGAAGACGCTGTTTGGGCTCGAGAGCGCGGGCGTGATCGTGCTCATGGACCCGGGGACGACCAGGCAGGGGCGCGCCAGCACCTCAGCCGACCTCACCGAGCTGGTCGCGAGAGCGGAGCGGGCGTTGCAGTCGAAGGATCTCGATGCCGCCCGCGCGGCCGCCGAGCAGGCGGGCAGCCTGCAACCCCACGACGCGACCGTTCATCTGCTGCTCGGTCGCATTCATATGGCGCAGGGCCACGCGTCATCGGCGGTCGAGGAATTGCGCCGGGCCCTGCGGCTCGATCCGCTGCTCGCGTCCGCGCACCGCCAGCTCGGGTTCGGTCTGGTGGCGATGGGCCGCTTTGCCGAAGCCGTCGCCAGCTGGGACCAATGGGATCGGCTCGCGGGGCGCAGTCCCGAGGAAGAGTCGCAGCGCCCGGATGTGGAGCGCGCGCGGCAGGCCGCGCGGGTATTCGTCCATGGCTGAAGACATCCGCGCGCTCTCCGCCCAGCTCGCTCAGGATCCGCAGAGCCTGGTGTTCCTGCGGCTCGGCGAAGCGCTGCGTCGCAAGGGCCAGCTCGATGCGGCGTTGCGCGTCGCGATGAACGGGCTCGAGCGCCACCCGCACCTGGCGGACGCGCACGATCTGTACGCGCGCGTGCTCACCGACAAGCACGACTACGAGCACGCGTTCGACGAGTGGGACATGACGGTGCAGATCGCGCCGAATCACACCGGCGCATTGAAGGGGCTGGCTTTCCTGTATTTCAAGGTGGGAGACATCGCGCAGGCGGAGACCCACCTCGAGACCGCGCGCAAGATCGAGCCCGGCGATCCCACGATCGATCAGGCCATTGCGATGGTGCGCGGCGGGATCACCCCGCCAGAGCCGGTGGCGCCAGAGCCGGTGGCGCCAGAGCCGGTGGCGCCGGAGTCCGCTGCCCCTTCGCCGCCCGCCGCCGCCGCACCAGCAGGTCTCGACGAGTCCCGCGTCTTTGCCGGTCTCGACGGTGCCAACGAGGGCCTCCTGCTCATCGACGCTGCCGGTCGGGTGCTCGGCGGGGGGTTGCGGGACAAATCCGGGGTTGATGTGACGGATGCCGTCGCCGCGTACCTTGCAGGCGTTTCACAGGAGGCCGCGCGCACCGCGAAACTGCTCGGGCTGGGCGCATGGAACGGTCTGTCGGCCGAAGGGCAGCACGGCAACGTGCATCTCGCGCATCCGACGTCCGAAGCCCTCTTGCTCGTGGTGCGAGAGCGTGGCATACCACTCGGACGACTGACGATCCTGGCGCAGCGGGCAACGGCGTTGGCGCGCCGCTGGCTGGAGAAAGAAACGTGAGCACCGCCCTCGATCTCATCACGCGCGTGCGCGGGGTGCGCGGTGCCATGCTCGTCTCGGCGGACGACGGGATCGTGGTCGCCGAGCAGCTGATGGAGGGCATCAAAGGCAGCGCCGTGGCCGCGCTGGCCGCGAGTCTGGCGGGACGTCTGCGCCGGGCGATGGAGGCGGCCGGGACCGGCGCGAGCGTGTTCTGGCATTTGCAGGGGGAGCAGGGTGCATTGCTGGTCGTGCCAGGTGGAAAGGCGTCCGAGGGAGCAGGGGGGGGAGCGGGCATTCTGGTCGTCGCCGTTGCGGAGCCCGATGTGAATATCGGCCTCGTTCGGCTGGAGCTGCTGCGTGCGGCGGAGGCGTTCATCTGAGCCCGCACACCCGCGCCGTCGAGGGCTGGACCCTGCAGCCGCTCACCGACTTCGTGCGCGAAGCGTCGGTGCGTCTCGTGCTCGTGCTGACGCCGGCGGGGCAGGTGCTCGCGCAATCGGGATTCTCCCGCGCCGTCGACGTGATGTCGGCGGCGGCGCTCGCGGCGGCGATTGTCGCCTCGACGGCGGAGCTTGCCCGGCAGCTGCAGCAGCCGCCGTTCGCCGCGCTCAGCCACCAGGGGCCGAAGCACGGTTTCTTCCTCGCATCGTTCACGGCCGAGCGCGGCAGCCTCGCGGTGCTCGCCGTTTACGATCTCGACGTTTCATCGCTGGGCCTGGTGCAGTTATTCTATGAGCAACTTGCAGCGGAACTGAAGGCGGCAAGCCCCAAGGGCACGGTCGCGAAACAGGTGCTGGCCGCTGACTTCGAGCGCGAGCTGACGGACAGCCTCAACACGCTGTTTGGGAGATAGCCCGTGTCCCTGGTCAACTTCACGAGCCGCGAGATCACCTGCAAAATCGTCTACTACGGACCAGGCCGGTCCGGGAAGACCACGAATCTCCATTACGTCTACGAGCGTGTGCCGGAGACCCGCCGCGGGCGCATGGTGTCGCTCGCCACGCAGACCGACCGCACCCTGTTCTTCGATTTCCTCCCGATCGACCTGGGGCAGATCTCGGGCTTCAGCACGCGCTTCCAGTTGTACACGGTACCGGGGCAGGTCTACTACAACGCGACCCGCCGCCTCGTCCTCCAGGGCGCGGACGGCGTCGTGTTCGTCGGCGACAGCCAGGCGCGCCAGCTCGATGAGAATCTCGAGAGCTTGCAGAACCTGCAGAGCAATCTGCTGGAGCACGGCGTCGACGTCCGGACGGTGCCGCTGGTGATGCAGTACAACAAGCAGGACCTCCCGCGCGAGCTCATTCTCACGCCGCCCGAGCTCGACGACGCGCTGAACTTCCGCGCCGTCCCGTCCTTCCCGGCCGATGCGCTGCACGGCACGGGCGTGTTCGAAACGCTGAAGCGGATTTCGGAGCTCGTGCTCAAGAGGCTCGCGGCCGGGAGCCCCGCGGTATGACGACCACGCTCAACCCGCGCTTTACCTTCGACACCTTCGTGGTGGGCGCCGCCAATCGCCTGGCGGTGACCGCCGGCCGCACGGTCGCGGAGAACCCCGGGTCCGCCTACAACCCGCTCTTCATCTATAGTGGATCGGGCCTGGGGAAGACCCATGTCCTGATGGCGATCGGCCACGCCGCCAAGACGCTCGCTCCCCAGCTCAACATCGAGTACCTGACGCTCGACGAGTACGTGGAGGCCTTTCACGCGGCGATCGCCGCGGGGCAGGGCGACGCGTTCCGCCGCCGCTTCCAGAACGTCGGCGTGCTCCTGGTGGACGACGTGCAATTCCTGACCAACCGCAAGGAGATGCAGACCGAGCTGCTCAGGCTGACGGAAGCGCTGCAGCAGAGCGGCCACCAGATCGTCCTGGCGAGCGACCGTCCGCCGGCCGAAATCGCCGATCTGGACGAGCGCCTGATTTCGCGCTTTTCCGGCGGACTCGTGGTGGACATGGGGATTCCGGACTACGAGACGCGCGTCGCCATTCTGCGCCGCAAGGCAGAGGAACGGGGATCCTCGTTCCAACCGGGCGTGCTCGAGACGGTCGCGAAAGTCGAGTTCCCCAATGTGCGCGAGCTGATGGGTGCGCTGAACCGGATCGTCGCGTTCCAGGCCGTGAACGACACGCCGATCAACGCGGAAGCCGTGCGCAAAGTACTCGGAGTTCGTACCGGCGAGTCACCTCCCGCCGCCGGATCTCCCGCCGCTGCATCCCCCGGCGCCTCACCCGATGAGTTCTCACAATTCTTGACCGATGTGAGCTTCACGGTCGGGAAGGCTGTCGAAGCCTGGCGCGCCCGCGTGACCGAGGCGGTGCTGCGGTGGGAGGGTGAGGGGTACCGCACCGGCCGGCTCGAGAAACTCCTCGATCAGGAGAGGCCGTCGGCGGTGGACGGAGAGATTGCCGCGTACGTCCTGGATGTCGAGCGGTTGAAGGCGCTCGAGGCCGAAGTCGCGACGCTCGATCCGCAGGCCTCAGGTGACAAGGTCTTTCACGACCCAGGTCGGATGGCGGAGGCCGAAGCCGCGGCGGCGCGCGTGCGCGAAGGCGCCGCTCCACCACCTGCGCCATCGGCCGCGTTCCCGCTCGACGCATACATGGCGGGGTCGTCCAACGACGTCGCGCTCAATGCCGCGCGCGACGTCATCTCCAAGCCGGGCAAGAAGTACAACCCGCTGGTCATCGTCGGAAGGAGCGGTCTCGGTAAGACCCACCTGCTGAACGCGATCGGCCTCGAGCTGGCCAAGAAGCGCGGTGCGGTCGTGGCGTGTCTCTCGACGCAGGGGTTCGTCGATGAGCTGATCGCCGCGATCGACGGCAACCGCGTGGACTGGTGGCGCGCGCGCTACCGCCGCTGCACCGCGCTGCTGCTCGACGACATCCACCTGCTCGCCGGCAAAGAGCGGACGCAGGAGGAGCTCTTCAATCTCTTCAACCAGTTTCTCGACACCGAGCGGCAGTTGGTGTTCACGGCGCCCGCGCACCCGAACACGCTGGAAGGGTTGGAAGAACGCATCATGTCCCGGCTCGAGGGAGGGCTCGTCGCGGAAGTCGGCGAGCCCGACAAGGAGCTCCGCCGCGGCGCGCTCGAGCGTCTTCTCAAGCAGCAGCATATCCGGGCGGATGCCGCGCTCCTGGACTATTTCGCGGACCGCCCGGTGGACTCCGTCCGCAGCCTGACGGGCCTGGTGCAGCGGGTCGTCGAAGCGGCGACGTCGCAGGAAGTGCCGGTCACGGCCGGTCTGGCGCGCGAGGTGCTCGAAGGTGTCCCCCCCCGCCCTCCGCCAGGCGCGCGGCGCACGGCGGGAGCCCGGACCAGCGGCCTCGTCGTGTCGAGCGCCGGCGGGGTGCGCAGCCGTGAGAAGATGGTGTGGGACTGGCCCGCCGCGTCCGACCGCGTCATCGAGGAAGTGCGCTAGTGGCCATCAAAGGGTCGCTCAAGGAGGCGTCGCTGCCGGACGTGCTGCAGCTGCTCGCCCTCGGCCAGAAAACCGGCTGCCTCTCGATCGCCGACCGCTCGAACTTCGGATACATCTACTTCGACCGCGGACGCATCTCCTACGCCTCGATCGTGAATCGCCGCGACCGGCTGGGCGATATCCTCGTGAAGCACGAGAAGATCTCGCAGGAGCAGCTGGACGCCGCGATTCATCGCCAGGCCAGGGAGCGCGATAAGAAACTGGGCGAGATTCTCGTGACGCAGACCGTGCTCACGCAGCAGGAGCTCGAGCGCTACATGCGCATGCAGATCGAGGAATCGGTCTACTACCTGTTCACCTGGACGCAGGGGACGTTCAATTTCGAGGCCGACGTCCGTCCCGAGCAGCAGGACTTCCTCGTTTCGATTAACCCCGAATCGCTGTTGCTCGAGGGCGCGCGGCGCGTGGACGAATGGGGGTTGATCGAGAAGAAGATTCCGTCGTTCGATCTGATCTTCCTCGTCGATCGCGACCGCCTGGCGATCAGCGACGCCAACCTCACGGACCTGCAGGAGCGGCTGCTCGCGCTGCTCGACGGGTCGCGCGACGTCAACCAGGTCATCGAGGACTCCGGCCTGGGGGAGTTCGAAGTCGGCAAGGCGCTGTACGGGCTCGTTACCGCGGGCTTCCTGCATCGCGCGGGCCGAACCTCCGGCACCGAAGACCTCAAGATGACCGATGCGCGGGTCGAAGAGCACCGCAACCTCGGCATCGCTTTCTACAAGACCGGCATGCTGGACGAAGCCACGCGGGAATTCCGCCGCGTGGCCGAGCTGCGGCCCAGCGACGGCAGTGCGCACTTCTTCATCGGCCTGGTGGCGCTGAAGCAGGCGCGCTGGCGCGAGGCCATGGAAGCGCTCCGGCTCGCGGCGGAGAAAGGGGGCGGTCGGCCCGCGGTGCTCCACAATCTGGGATTCGCCTTCGAGCAGCTCGGCCGCCTCGAGGATGCCGAGGCCGCCTACGCCGAAGCGGCGTCGCGTGCGAAGACTGATCCGCGCGTGTACGTCGGGTGGGGCGTCGTCGCGCTGAAGCAGGGTGATCACGCCGGGGCCGCGGGCCGGCTCGACCGCGCCAAGGAGCTCTTCGCAGACTCCGTGCCACCCATCTGGTACTGGGCGCGAGTCCTCGCCGCGGCAGGCGCGGGCGACTTCGAAACCGCCGAGCGGCTCGCCGCGCAGGCGGTCGAGGCATATCCGCAGAACGGCGTGCTGCGCAACAATCTCGCGGTGCTGCTCGAGCTCGCGGGGGAGCTGAACCAGGCGGAGCAGCTCGCGCGCGCCGCGCTGCACGATGAGCCGTCGCTGCCGCAGCTCTCCAAGAACCTGGGCGACCTGGCCTATCGCGCGTCCCGGTACGACGAGGCGTGGGGTCTCTATCAGCGCGCCATCGAGTTGGCGCCGGAGCTGGGCGACGACATCTACTTCAAGCTCGGCAACATCGCCTACAAGCGAAACGAACGGGAGCAGGCGAGCGAGCTGTGGCGCCGGGCCCTCGAGCTGAACCCCAAGCACGAGCTCGTGCGAGCGAATCTGGAAACCCTGAGCTCCTTGTCGTGAGCCTGGAAGGGGGCGGGGGGGGGGCGGGGGGGGCAGGGGGGGCGGGGGGTGACGAGCGCGGCTTCCAGGCGCTCACGAAGAAGGTCACCCGCGAGCGCGGCATCAGCTGCGAATCCTACAAGGAAAAATGCTTGAAGCGCCGCATCGCGGTTCGCATGCGCGCGCGCGGCGTCCACACCTACACCGATTACGCCAGGCTGCTCGATCACGACGCGCGCGAGTATCAGGAGCTGCTCGACGCCCTCACCATCAACGTCACGAAGTTCTTTCGCAACCCGGAAACGTGGGAAGCGCTGCGCCCCCATCTCGCCGAGCTGTGGGCGACCCGCCATCGCGCCGGCAGCCGGCTGCGCGTCTGGTCGGCCGGGTGTGCGTCGGGTGAGGAGCCCTATACCATCGCCGTCCTCCTCGCGGAGACGCTCGGCGACGACCTCCTCGATCAATCACTCATCGATGCGACCGACATCGACCGGCTCAGCCTGGAGCGCACCCACCAGGCGCTGTACCCGGACACGGCGTTCACGGAGATGCCGGCGTCCCTCAAGCGTCGCTACTTCGTGGATCAGCAGCCGGTCCCGAGGATTCGCGAAATCCTCCGGGTTCTGGCGCACGACCTGACACGCGAGCCCCCGCCCCGCCCGGTGTACGATCTCATCGTGTGCCGCAACGTCGTCATCTACTTCGAGCGCGAGGCGCAGGAACGGCTGTTTCAGGTATTCGTGAACGCGCTGGCACCCGGCGGCGTCCTGTTGCTCGGCAAGGTGGAGACGCTGTTCGGGCCGGCACGCGAGCAGCTCACGCTGGTCGATCCGCGCGAACGCATCTACGTCAGACCGGCGTGAAGGAAACCGTTGTCAAAGTCGCCGAGTGGGCTGCCGAGCGAGGGGAAGGAGTCCTCGTCACCCTCGGCCTCGGCTCCTGCGTCGCCATCATGCTCTACGACGCGGAGAGCAGGGCCGGAGCGATGGCGCACGTGCTTCTGCCGTCGATCAGCCTGGCGCGCGACACCAGCAACCGCGCCAAGTTTCCCGAGACCGCCGTGCCGTTGCTCATCGAACGCCTCAAGGCGCTCGGCGCCGACCCCCGGCGCCTCAGCGCGAAGCTCGCCGGCGGTGCCAGCATGTTCAGCCAGCTCGCCACGGTTGGCACGATTCAAATGGGTGAGCGCAACGTGCTGGCCGCGCGCAGCGCGTTGCGCGCCGCCGGTATCCCGATCGTGCGCGAAGCGGTGGGCGGCGAGCGAGGTCGTAGCGTGCGCTTCCACATGAAGGACGGCCGTGTGGAGATCCGGTCGGTGGGAACCAATGAACTCGTCATCTAATCGCTCCGCCAAACCCACCGTGCTGGTGGCGGACGACAGCGCCCTCATGCGGCGGGTGCTCGTCGACGTACTCGGCGGCGGCGAGGCGGAAAGCGGCGAATTCCGTGTCGTCGCCACTGCGCGTGACGGAGTCGATGCGATCCGCAAGATCCACCAGTACAACCCCGACGTGGTGACGCTCGATCTCGAGATGCCGCGGCTCGATGGATTGGCCGCGATCGGCTACATCATGTCGGAATCGCCGCGCCCGATCGTGGTCGTGAGCGGGCACGCAGGGCCGGGCACGGCGACTGCCATCCGCGCGCTCGAGCTCGGCGCGGTGGAGATTGTCGCGAAGCCCCCTCCCCCTACGCCGCCGGATGTCGCCGGCCATCCGCGCGCCGTGCTGGAAGCGCTCGCCCCGCAGCTCATCGAGGCGGTCCGGCGTGCGCTGGCGGCCGACGTGTCTCACGTCAAAGTGCTGGCTCGGCCGCCGGGGCCCGTCGTGCATCCACCCGAGCTGGCGTTGCGCGGTCGCGCGGTGCTCGCAGTCGGCGTCGCGGCGTCGACGGGTGGACCGCGCGCGCTCGCCGACCTCATCCCGCGCCTGCCGGTGGGCCGCGGCGCCGCCGTGCTCATCGTACAACACATGCCGCCCAAGTTCACACGGAGTCTCGCGGAGCGGCTCGATTCGATGAGTCCGTTACGCGTCGTGGAAGCGGACGACGGCGCGCCGGTGGTCGCGGACACGGCATACGTGGCCCCGGGCGATTATCATATGCGGGTGCGGTCCGCTCACGATGGTCCGGTCATCGCGCTCGACCAGTCGACTCCCATCTGGGGTGTCCGCCCCGCTGCCGATCCGCTGTTTCACTCCATTGCACAGGTCTACGGCGCGCGCGGCGTGGGGGTGGTGCTCACAGGCATGGGGCGCGACGGCGCCGACGGGCTGCGCGCCATTCACGACGCCGGAGGCGCCGGGCTCGCGCAGAATCGGGAAACCGCGGTGATCCCCGGGATGCCCGTCGCGGCCGTGCAAGCCGGTGGCGTCGACGTGGTGCTGCCACTCGGACAGATCGCGGAGCGTGTGGGTGTGGAATTATTGCGGAGGAGTCCCACCCGTTAGGGTGGGACCTCGATGAAGGGGTACCTGCTGGTTCGCTCCGAAGGCAAACCCTACGGTCTGCCTGTTAGCCGCGTGCTCGAAGTAGGCGATGCGACGGAAGTGCTCAGCGTCCCGCGCAAGTTGCCGGCGGTGCGGGGACTGACGCCGCTCCGCGGCCGCCTCGTTCCGCTCATTCACCTCGGCGCGTTCCTCGCGGGCCGAGCCGCTCCTCCAGCGGAGACGTCAGGGGTGAGCACGATCGTCCTCGTCGAGATCGCCGGCCGCCAGGTGGCGTTTGAAGTCGACGACGCGGACGCGGTCGTGCGCGAGCAGCCGCTTCCTGTGCCGCGCGGCCAGATGCTGCCGTGGGCGACCGGCGTGGCCGCGCAGGAGGGTGGGAGCGGCGAGGAGCTGGTCCCGATTCTCGATTTGGATGCGCTGGGAGATCGCATCGGATGAGCACGGCAGCCGCGGGCGATGATGTCCAGCTCGTCACGTTCAAAGTGGGCGGCCAGGATTTCGCGTTCAATATTTTTCAGGTCGAGCGCATCCTGCGCTACGAAGCTCCGGCGCCTCTCCCGAAGGCGCCCGAGTACCTCGAGGGCGTGCTGCAATACCAGGGTAGCGCGGTCCCGCTCATCGATCTGCGTAAACGGCTGGGCACCGCGTCACCGCTGCGCGAAGACACTCGCACCGTCATTCTCGAGTTTGAGGGCGGCAAGATCGGCATCATCGTCGACGCGGTGACGGAAGTGCTGCAGGTGTCCGCGCAGGCGGTGACTCCCCCGCCGGGGATCGTGAAGGGATTGGCGGCCGAGTACATCGCCGGCCTGCTGGTGCAGAACGGGCGCACGATCATCGTGCTGAACACGAACAAGCTGTTGACGGCAAAAGAGAAGCTCGCCTTGCAGGGAGCGACGTGATGGCGGATTCACCGGTCGCGGCACTGCGGCAGGAGTACGACGCCATCGCGCGCCAGCTCACGGGGGCGCCGGGAGGTGCGGAGCGTGAAGCCGCCAAGCGGGAGATCATCGCGTACTTCAAGAAAGTGGATGGCATCCTGACGGAGCTGACGCAGCTGAAGGACGACATCCGGCAGCTCGTCGACCGCTACAAGCAGCTCGCGGCCGACACCAAGCAGGCCGCTGCGCCGGAATTCACCGGAGCGCGGCCGGCGCTCCATGCGGACCACATCGGGGCCTCCACGTTCATCGAAAAAGGCTGGAGCCTCATCTCGCTCGGTGATCACGCGGGCGCGATTCAGGCGCTCACCAAGGCGCTGCAGCTCGCGCCGGGCGAGACCCAGGCGGAGTCGCTGCTCGGCTGGGCGCAAATGCTGCACGAGGATTACGACGACGCGCTCCAGACGTTCTCCAAAGTATTGATGAAGGAGCCGGCGAATTCGCTGGCGCGCATCAACGTCGGCTACATCTGCCTCAAGAAGCAGATCTTCGGCGAAGCGATCGAGCACCTGTCGAAGGCGATCCGGCTCGACAACGACAAGAAAGCGACTCTGTACGCGCACTTCTATCTGGGCCTCGTGTACCTGCAGCGCGAGATGTACGAGGACGCGGAGACGTTTTTCGAGAAAACGATCAAGCTGGGCCCGAACCTGATCGAAGCGTATTACGAGCTGGGCCGCGTGCATTGGTTCGCCGGCGATCAGGCCAAAGCGAAGTCCACGTGGGACGGCGGCTTCAAGGCGAACAAGTTCAATCCCTGGGGCAAGAAGTGTCAGGAGATGCTCGAGCGTGTTGCCAGGGGCGAGGAGCCGCCGCGAGACTAGTGCTCTCTCTCCTCTACCTGCTCGCACAGGGGCCGAGTGCAACAGAAGTCGGTCGCGTCACGGCCGTCGCGTGGCCCGGCCAGGAACGCCTGGCCACCGCGCTCGCCGAAGTGGCCGACCACGCGACCGGATTTCCGGGGATCGGGGTGGGGGCTGGGGGGGCGGGGGCGCTGCCCGACCGGCCCATTCGCCTCATCCTTGCCCCCACGCGCGAGCTCTACGACTCGCTCACCCGTGGCCGCCTGCCGCTGTGGAGCGAAGGTGCGGCGTTTCCGGATGCTGGGACGATCGTGTTGTTGACCGACCGACCGAATGACCGCCCGACCACCGCGTTACGCCACGAGCTGGCCCATCTCGCGCTGCGCTGGCACGTGGGCCGGCGCGCGCCGCTCTGGTTCGAGGAAGGGTACGCCGCGGTCGCGGCGCAGGAGTGGGACCGGCTGGACGCGCTGCGGCTCAACTGGCAGCTCGCGCGCGGCGTGCGTATGACGCTCGACGATGTCGATCGCTCGTTGCGTGGCGCCCGAGAGGATGCGCAAACGGGGTACGCGCTCGCGGCGACGGCCGTGCTATTGCTGCAGCGCTGGGGCGGGGACCGCGGACTCGAGCCACTGCTCTCGAATCTGGCGCAGGCGGGCTCCTTCGATGCGGCATTGCGTGACACCTATCACATCACGGCCGGCGATTTCGAGGATCGCTGGCAGCGCGACGTCGCCTCCCGGTACGGGTGGCTGACATGGGCGGGTGCCATGGGCTTCTTCTGGCTGGCGATCGGCGCGATCCTTGCCGCTCTCGTCGGGCTGCGGCGGCGGCGTGACCGGGCGAAGCGCGCGGCACTCGACGCCGAGGAAACCGAAATGCTTGACGATCTTGGGATTAACGAATAGACTCCGTCCTCTATATGCCGGAACAGACGTTTGCCCGTTCACGCCTGCGCTTTGGACCAAGGAACTATGCCCTCCTCGGCGCCGCGTTAGTATCACTTGCCGTTGGATACTGGTTGCTGTCGAAGGGTTCAACGACGCTCGCGCCGGTGCTGCTCGTACTGGGCTACTGCGTTTTGTTTCCAGTCGGCCTGGCCCTCTAGCACCTCCGCACTGCCCCCAAATGGCTCGGGCGAATAGCTCAGCGGTTCAGAGCGCCTGCCTTACACGCAGGATGTCGGGGGTTCGAATCCCTCTTCGCCCATTGGTGTAGCAGCCTGTAACGGAGGAACGAACACGGTGAGAGCGTTACCACTGGTGATGGCGCTGTCGACTGCAGTTGCCGCCGCGGCCACTGCGCAACTCGCGGCGCCGCAGCAGCCGACCCAGCGTCTTCTTGTCTTGCCCTTCCAGGCAGCGTCCGTGGACTCGGCCGGCAGCATCGCGCTGGCCGATGCCGTGCGCGATCGCATCACGTCGCTGGCGAAAGCCAAGGTCTCGGTCGTGGCGAAGGCCAAGCTCTGCGAAGCGCTGAAGGCGTCGGGCTTCCCGTGCGATGGTCTGCTCGACGACCAGCAAGCGCGTCAGCTCGCTCGCTTCCTGCAGGTGAACGCGTACATCACGGGCATGTATGCGAAGACCGGAACGACTCTCACCGCCACGGTGCGGCTGATCGACATCAGCAGCTCCGGTATGGCCGCCAGCTTTGTGGCGACCAACGGCAATCCCGGCACAGCCACGGCACTCGCCGAGGCCATCGCGCAGCGGTTGAACACGGTGATTCGCGCGAGCGAGCCGATCCAGGCCTGCAACGACGACCGCAAGAAGGGGCAGTTCGCGAAGGCCAAATCCGACGCGCAAAAGGCGCTGCAAGCCGATCCGACGTCGGTAGGCGCGTACCTGTGTCTCGCAACCGTCTTCGAGGCGCAGCGCATGCTCGACAGCGTGCTCTTTTACTCGAAGCAGGCGCTGAAGGGCGACAGCCTCAACAGCGCAGCGTGGGAAAACATCGCGCGGGTCTATCAACAACGGGGTGACACCGTCGCGATGCTCCAGGCGTTTACGGCGCAGGCGCGCGGTGAGCCGCGGAACGTCGGCAAGTGGCTGGGCATCGCGCAGGTATGGCGGCAGATGAAGCAACCAGACTCAGCGGTTACGGTGATCGAGGAGGCGTTGAAGGTGTCGCCGGGTGATCCGCAGCTACTCGATCTCGAGCTGACGATTTGCAACGAGGCGAGCAAGTTTGCGTGCTCTTCGCGCGTGTTCCTCACAAAATTTCAGCACGACACGACACTCGCCGCGGATACCGGGTTCCTGAAGCCGGCTATCGGCGCGGCGCAGCAGGCCAAGGACACCGTTGCGCTGGATGTCTTCACGGCGGCGGCGGTGCTGCATTTTCCGAACAACGCCAGCTTCAAGCGGACGCGCGCGGCGGCGTACGAGATGCGGGGCAAGCTGGATTCCGCCCTCGTCATGCTTCTGGCCGCGCTCAAGATCGACCCGAAGGACGTCGGGACCAGCTTGCAGATCGCGCAGATCATGGTGGATCGCGCGGTACTCGACACGGCTGGCGCGGGGAAGGATACCGCGGCCCTGAACCGGAGACGCGCGGCGTTCGCCCAGAAAGTGGATTCGGCCAAGCCCTATCTTGCCCCGGGGCTCAACTCGAGCGATTCGACGCAACGACTCGCCGCGTCGGTCATCATGCTGACAGCCGGATCGAAACTCGCGCAGGCGGGGGCGTACAATCAGGCCTATCCGTGGCTGGATACGCTGCTCACGATCATCGCGCCGAAAAACGCGGCTGATACAGCCGGACCGAGACAGCAGATCCGTGTCAACGCCAGCTTCTGGTATGGGCTGTCGTCGGTGTTGACGCTGAACGGACCGTACCAGGACATGACGAAGGCGAAAGGTCCGGAGCGGTGTCCAAAGGCGAGGGCAGTATTCGATCGACTCACTCGGACGAAGAATGCACTGATACTGGGGACCCGCGTGCACCCGCCCACTGCAAAGCAGATGCTCGGCTTCGTGGACCAGTACGAGAAGGCCAAGCCACAGGTTCAAAAAGCCTATAAGTGTGCGCCGTCGATAAGTTGAATTGACCCGAGCCCCGATCTATATTCCGGCGCTTCGTCAGGGGCCTTGGGGCTGTAGCTCAGCTGGTTAGAGTGCCGGTCTGTCACACCGGAGGTCGCGGGTTCGAGCCCCGTCAGCCCCGCTCATAGGACTATCGACCCCCGCCCATTACGGCGGGGGTTTTCTTATGTTGGAGCGTGCCCAGGGTGGTCGAGAGCGCGCTGCCGTACCATGTCCCGGTCCTCGCGGATACGATCCGCTCCTGGGCAGTCGGCAGTCGCCGCGCCGTCGACGGCACACTGGGCGGCGGTGGCCACGCTGCCGTGCTGCGCGATGCCGGCGCGAGCGTGCTCGGCATCGACCGCGATCCCGCCGCGATCGCCGCCGCGCGGGTCCGCCTGGGCGACACCGGCTTGCAGTATCTCGAAGCATCCTTCGCCGCCCCTGCCGCCCTTGCCGCCATTCAATCGTTCCGTCCCGATCG
>QHUJ01000237.1 GCA_003221895.1 Gemmatimonadota bacterium
CGGCCGGATCGCCGCATACAGCCAGACGAGGAATACGCCGGCGACGAAATCGAGGACGACGAACCTCGGAACCTGCGCGTTGGTCATGGCGGGCCGGTTGAGCGCCGTCATGGCCGCAGCCATCTGGTCCTTCAGGACAACTCCGAACAACACAAAGTCAACGATGTTGAGCACGACGCCCGCGATCAGACCACCGACAATCACCTTTTGCAGGTTGATCTTGCCCATCGTGGCACCCCCTCAAGCGAGAGGACAGCGTCGAACGGAGGACTCCAGCCGCCGCCACGGTAGGGAATTCCCCCGGGCTCGTCAAGTCACAGCACGTTCAGCACCGCAATCTGCCCGCCCATCCCGTCCGAAATCGTCGCTATCCCGGAGGGCACAACCCATTCCCTGCCATCGACTACCAGATTGAAGTAGTACGTCCCGCGAGGGAGACGCAGAGCTCGCTCCCAGATGTCGCCGCCCAATCCGGTGAGCTTGTCCGGCTTCCAGTCATTCCAACTGCCTGCGATCGCGACCGAGTGTGCGCCCGGCATGCGGAACCGCACGACGACCGTATCCCCGCCGCGCGGGATGGCGACCAGTGGTTGCAAAACCACGCGCGCAGGTGCGGTGGTGACCGCCATGGCGCGGCGCGCCGCAAACAGGCGGATCCCGCCGCTGACGAAGCCCGCGCGCGGCAGCCCCTGAAACGGATCACGCAAGTAATTGCCGCCCGCCGCCTCGACGGCGATTGTCGGTGTGACGAAGTACTGCAGCGACGCGCTGGCGGCGCCGGCCGACCCATACGTTCCGCTGAAGCGGCCGGTCACCCACATCGAGGCGACCGTGCGTGAGCCGTCGTATGTAAGCCCACCCACGACGTCGGTATACCAGACGCCCAGCAGGTGCGTCGCTTCTGTGGTCAGCGAGAGTTGCACTGGAGTGGGATCGGCTTGCCACCAGCCGCGGGCGCGGAGGCGCAGCGCCTCGACGCCGGGTTCGTGTTCGATCACGCCGGAGATGACCCCGGCGCCCAGCGCGAAGTTGCTGCGTGCCGCCTCGAATACCATGAGTCCCGAAGCGGACCCAATGCCGTCAGAACGCCAGCTGGCCGCCAGTGTGCTGCTGATCGCGATTCGCGTACCTCGCGCGCGCCACGGCAAGGCAGCCCAGATGTCGCCTCGACCCTGGAGCGCGGCGGCACCGCCCTCGAGCCACGACACCGCTCCGCTGGCGCCGAGGTACGTCGCGGTGGTGAAGCGTTGGGCGGCGGGCGCGAGCGTCAACGCACTGAAGCTCGAGCCTCCAGCGTATCGCACCACGCCGGCACCGACCCCCAGCGAGGCTTGCTGCTGCGCGGAAAGGGCGATGGGTGCAATCGCCAGAAATGCTGAAAAAGAAACCGGTCCCAAGTGCATGGGACCGGTAAGATACAGCGCGACCGAAAACTGCTACGCCTAGGGTCTGCGCGGATTGTTACTGCGACCCTGCCCTCCCTGACCGGCATGATCGGGCCGATGCGAGGGAGAGGCCGGCACGGCGGGTGTCGCCGGCGTTGCGGGCGTCGCGGGGCCTTCGCCGGGATGCGGTGTCGCCGGGGTGGCGCGCGTCGCCCGTGTCGCGGGCGTCACCGGCCCCCCCGTCACCGGCTGGTTGTCGAGTCCGACGGCCTCACCACGAACATGCGTCGCGCGGCGGGCCATCGCTGCGGCCACTTTCGCCTTTGCGATATCGGACGCGTGGGAGTTCGGAATCGTTCCCGAGTTCCCGGGCCCCTCCGTTTGCGCGATCGCCAGCGCCGGCACCAGCAGCAACGCTGGAATGAGCAACAGTGTGCGTTTCATCCATTCTCCTCTGTGACGCTGAATATTGGGAAAATCTCGATTCCTGCAACATGAGCTCGGCGCGCGATAGGTCTCTCGCCATCTCGCGCAGCCAGCTCCAGAGTGTACGCCTCGCCGCACGATCCGCCGCAGCAGGTCGGCATCCGCGACCAGCGGACGGGGGGAGGCGAGGGGCTGAGGGCCTAGCTTCGGACTCATGACTTCGTAAAGATTCGTTCGAAGCGGGGAGGTAACGCAGGTCACAATGAAACAGCAACCGATTCGTTACCAATCCATTGAGCGTGCACTCTTTAGCGGAGGAAATAGGTTGCGGCCCCCCCCCCCTCCTGGACCCCAGGCGACCGATGGCGAGATCGTGCGGGCTGTGCTTGCGGGGGACCGCGATCGCTACGCCCAGCTGGTCGAACGGTATCGTGACCGGTACGCGCGCTACGCGGCGCGCATGCTGGGCTCTGTCGACGCGGCCGAAGACGCGGTTCAGGATGCGTTCGTCCGGGCGTATGATCAGCTGTCGCAGTGCAAGGAGCCCGACAAGTTCGTCGGTTGGTTCTTTCTGATCCTGCGCAACCGCTGCTTCGCGGAGCGGCGGCGCAACCGGTCCTCTGCATCCTTGGAAGCGGCCGCGGAAGTGGCGGCGGTGGATCGGACGGACGGCGGGGCGGAGACGGCGGAACGGCGGGGCGCGCTGCAGCTCGCACTGCTCGCGCTGACGCCGGATCAACGCGAGGTCTTCGTCCTCAAACACGTCGAAGGACTGTCGTACGGCGAAATCGCCGAGCGGTTGAGCACATCGATTGCGTCACTCAAGATGCGGATGCATCGGGCATATGACAGATTGCGCGAGGAGTTGAGAGACCACACATGAGCGAGCACGAGTACCATCCCCTAGTGAAGCAGCTGCTCGACGGCGACATCACGTCCGCCGAGCTGCCGGCCGAGCTGCGCGTGCAGGGGGAAGAGGCACTGCGCCTGTTGGGGCTCGTGGATCGGATGCCGGTTGCGGTGCCCGACGTCACGTGGCGTGTGATGGCCCGTCTCGAGCGCCGCCGTCGCATCCTGCCGTGGCTCCTCGCGCCGGCGCTTGCCCTCGCGGCCGCCCTCGTCGTCTGGCTGCTCCCCGTCAAACATGTCATACCGGCGTCCACGGTCACCGTGCGCTTTGTGCTTGTCGCGCCGGAGGCCCACGCCGTGAGCCTCGCCGGGACGTTCAACCAATGGGATGCCCGTGCCACGCCGCTCGTGCGCTCGGGTCCGACCGGAGTGTGGACCGCAACGCTCACGCTCCCCGCTGGCCAGCACCAGTACGCGTTCGTGGTCGATGGCCAGCGGTGGGTCCCTGACCCCGGCGCTCCCGCCGTCGATGACGGCTTCGGACGCCGCAACAGCGTACTGACGCTGTGATCCTCACGCT
>QHUJ01000059.1 GCA_003221895.1 Gemmatimonadota bacterium
GGATCAGCAGCGTCGGCAGCCATCCCACACCGGAGAGCCAGGGCGTCACCAGCATCGTCCAGGCCTCCGGCGTCATCCGAATCATCTTCAAGCTGCCGTGAGCCGGGGGCGCTGGCTCCTCCTCGCCGTCGTGAGCGCGCTCGCGCCGGGCGTCGCGAACGCGCAGGCGGGGACGACGCTCGCGCGCACCGGTGTCTACTTCGAGTCCTACAGCTTCGGCAACGGGCTCGCGTTCAATCGGATCTCCGAGCTCACGATTCCGGTGAGCGTGACACAGCGGTTCGGCAATCGTGTGGTGCTCGACGTCGCGACCGCCTTCGCGAGTGCCACGTCGGACCAGCAGGGCGGAGGCCGGATCGAGCATAGCGGGTTCATCGACACCGACGTCCGCGCGACGGTGAATGTCGTGCCCGGTCGGTTGCTGCTCAGTTTCATCGGGACGATTCCCACCGGCGCAACGGCGGTCCCCGGCACCACGATTCCGCTGTTCGGCGCGGCGGCCACCGACCTCCTCGCGTTCACGACACCGAATTTCGGGACCGGGGGCGGGTTCTCGAGCGGCTTCGCATCCGCGTTCCCGATCAGTGCGAACTGGGCGCTCGGCGCGGCCGCGAGCTATCGCCAGGGTGCGACCTACGTCCCTGTCACGGGTGGAAGCGCGCTCATCCCGGGCGGCGAGATCCGGACGCGGATTGGGATCGAAGGGCCCTTTGGTGGGAGGGGGGGCGGGGGGGGCGGGGGCAAGTACTTCCGCGGAGCGGTCGTGTACACGACGACGGCCGCCAACGACATCGGCGGCGGGGAGCAAAGCTCGATCGGCGATCGGGTGCTGGGCTACGTCTCGACGAGCATGCCGCTCGGCAGCTCGCATCTCTCGCTCTACGGCTGGGACATGCGCCGCCTGCGCGCGCGCAATGAGGCGGATTCGACGACGCTCGCGGTGCCGCGCGGAAACGTCCTCGCGCTCGGCGCCCGACTCGAAAAGCCGCTCGGCCCAAACGCGGTCATTGTGCCGTTGCTTGAGTTTCGGCACGAACTGACCGGCGGGGCCGACCACATGGAGCTGCTCGGGTATCTGCTCCGCAGCGGCGCTGACCTGCGCTATCGCTTGAGTGATCGAGCGACCGGCATCATTCAGGCCCAAGTCGCGTTCGGGACACTACAGGATGCGGGCACGCGGGTCTCCGTGGTGGGTCCGCGGCTCGGCGTGCTGCTCGAATGGTCTCGCTAAAGCGCCGGCTCGCGGTCGCCGGCGTCCTCTTCGTCGGCGTCCTGGGGCTCAATTGCCGCGACGCGATGGGGCCGAGCCTCGCCGGGCATCTCGCATTTCTTCCGAGCTTCGCGAGCCGCAGCGCCGGCATCGTCGATTTCGATCGCGTGCGTCTGACGCTCGTACGCCAGCCGAACATGCTGGTGCTCGACACCATGATCGCGATTTCGCCGACGGCCGATTCGATCGACCTCCTCCTCACCGTCCAGTTATCATCACCGCGCGAGGATCTGCAGCTCTATCTGCGCTTGCTCACTGCGGCGGGCGACACGGTGTTCAGAAACACGCCCTATCCTCAGATCGTCACGCTCACGACGAGTGGCAGCGTCGCCATCGTCACGGCACCGATCGCGTACGTCGGCGTCGGGTACGATGCCGTCGCCGTGGTGATTACGACGGCGGATACGTCGCTGCTCTTCGGCGATACGGTGCGGCTGGGCGCGTTCGCGTTCGGTGGTCTCGAGCAGATCATTCCCGGCACACCGATCGCGTGGCGCTCGCTCGATTCGGCGCGGGTGCGCGTACCGGACCAGGCCGTGGGGACGGTCGTCGGCGCCACCCAGCGGGGGCCGGCGCGCATCGTCGCGGAACTGCTCACCGGCCCGGCCGATACCGTCATCGTGACCGCCCAGCCGCTGCCTACGACGCTCATCAAGGCGAGTGGCGACACCCAGACCGCCCTGCCGCTGACGACACTGCCGCAGCCCCTGCGAGTGCGCGTCCTCGCGAACGACGGCCTCGGCGTTCGCAGCGTGCCCGTCGCCTTCCGGGCATTGGCGGCGGGGGCAGCGGTGAGCGTCGATACGGTGATGAGCGACTCCCTGGGATACGCGGCAGTGATCGGCGCGCTCGGCCCCGCTATCGGTGCCCAGACCTTTGAAGCGCGCGCCGCCCATGTGGCGACGCCGGTCACATTCTCGGCGACGGCCATCAACGCCACCGTCGCGTCCGTCACGCTCGATCGCACGGTCGACACCATTGCGCGCGGGGCGACGCTGCTGTACACCGCGACCGCCCGCGACGCGCTTGGCCTTCCCGTCCCCGTGACGATCGGGTGGTCGTCGATCGTGCAGACCGTGGCGACGATCGATCAAGTTGGATTGGCGCTCGCTATTGGGGCGGATTCGACGCTAATTATCGCCGCCGCGGCCGGCCACGCAGATACGGCGCTGCTATACGTGCGCGCGTTGAGTCAGGTCGTCGCCTCTCCGGCGGACACGCTGATCACCGCCGTCGGCGATTCGTTCGACATCAACGCGACGGCGTACGACAACTTCGGGCAGGTCGTGACCTCCGGCTTCACGCGCACGTTCAGCTCGGGGACGCCGGCCGTCGTCACCGTCGACTCTAAAACGGGCCGGACCAGCAGTGTGGGTCCCGGAGCTGGAGCGATTGTCATCCGGGACTCGGTCGACACCCAGCTGTGGGTACAAACCACGGCGACTGTGCGAGTCGATCAGCTCGTGAAACGCGTGCAAAACGCAAAAGCTTCGCTCACCATCGGCGTCGGAGGGAGCGCCCAGATCGCGGCGCGGGCCTACGATCGCAACGGCTACCCGATTCCGGGGGGGGGCCGCAAGTTTGGTTACGTCTCGCGTGACACACGGTTTGTGACCGTGGATTCGAGCGGGCTCGTGACGGGGGTCGCGCTCGACGCCACGACGTACATCGTGGATTCGCTCGTCGACAGCACTGGGGTCTATTGGGACTCGACGCTGGTGCAGGTGGTCTCGGCACCGCCGCTGCTGTTACAATGGGGCACAGACTCCCTGGCGGTAGGTCTCGTCGGCGGTGTGCCCGTACCGGTCACACTGAGCCGTCCGGATTCCGCTGCGATCTCTGTCTTCCTCTCCGTGTTGCCCGTGAGCGACACCATGATCGCGCGACCGGCCGTGAGCTGCGGCGGACCGGTGCTCCATCGCGTCACCATCAATCCCCAGTCCCCCGGCACCGCGGTGTTGGTCTGCGGATTGAAGGAGGGGCGGGTGCAGATGGTGGCGGAGGATTCGGCGCGAGTGTATGCGCCCGACACAATGATCGTGGCCGTGCTGGCGACGATCGACACGACCACCCGTGTCGCCGCCATCGTTCAGATGCAGGACGCGCTGACGTTCTCACCAGTGACGGTGAGCATCAAGGTGGGTGAGTCAGTCACGTGGCAGAACTTTAGCGGCACGCAACACACGACAACATCGGATCAGCTCGACTGGGATCAGATCGTGGACAACGGTCAGTCGTTCACGCAGACATTCACAACCGCAGGGGCGTTCTCCTATCACTGCAAAATCCACCCGGGCATGCTGGGAACCGTCGTCGTCAATCCTTAGTACACTAGACGGTCGCGCCGCAGCCAGTCATATGTAGAGCCCATTACGACCCCAACCCCGGGAGGCCGTCATGCCGCGTTTCAGTCTGGTTCTCGTCTGTGGCTTAGTGGTGAGTGCATGCGGCGGTGGTGGTGGTGGTGGAACTGGCCCGACACCGAATACAATTGTGGTCAACGCAGGGAATAACCAAGTGGGTGCCGCCGGCTCTGTACTTGCGGAATCGCTGGCGGTGATTGTGCACGATCAGGGCGGAGCACCGCTTGCCGGTGTGAACGTGACGTTCGCCGTTACGGCCGGTGGCGGCAGCGTGTCGCCGGCAACCCGAGTGACCGATGCGGCCGGGATTGCGAAGACACGCCGCACCCTCGGCCCCGGTGCCGGCACACAGACCGCCAGCGCGACCGCCGGGAGCCTCGCCCCCATCCAGTTCACCGCCATCGCACAAATCCAGGGCGCCGTAAACATCGCCAACAGCCCGACTGGCGTTTTGACGGACACCGTCGGTGCAATCAAATCCGAATCCCTGACCGTGCTGGTGACCGACCAAAACGCCTCGCCTATCCCGGGCGTGACCGTGACGTGGGCCTCTAGCGGCGGCTCGCTCTCGCCGACTTCAGCCCCAACGACCGCGGCAGGGCTGTCGAAAGCGCGCTTTACGTATGGGACGGCGGCGGGGAATCAAACGGCGACGGCAACCGTCACGGGCCTCGTGGGCTCGCCGGTTACCATCACGTTGAACGGGACGGCCGGAAATGCGGTAACGATTGCCAAGACAGGTGGTGACAACGGGTCGGCGGCACCAGCAGGCCAGGTGACGTACACAGTGCAGAGCCGAGACTCGCACGGGAATCCTAAGGGCGGCGTGACCATCGACTGGGCGGTTGCAACGGGCGGTGGCTCGATTACACCGGCTCAAAACACAACGCAAACGAACGGCAACGCGACCGCCCAACGCACGCTCGGCGCTGGGACGGGAGCGCAGACCGCGACGGCCACTGCTAACGGTTTAACGGGAGCTCCCGCAGTCACGTTCACGACGACCGCGACAACCGTGACCACGGTGCAGGTCGGGCCCACCAACGCATTCACTCCAAGCACGGTCACCATCGTCGCAGGCACGGCTGTGAACTGGGAGTGGCAGGGGACGACCCCCGCACACAACATCACTTTTACCACAGCGAATGCGCCGGCGGACGTCCCTGACCAAACACAGGGAAGCGCGCAGCGGACCTTCCCTGCGGCGGGGACATACAACTATCACTGCACAAACCACACCGGTATGAATGGGAGTGTGACGGTCACGCCCTAGAACGGAGGTACCGTAGCACCCCAACCCTGGGAGGCCGTCGTGCGGCGTTTCTGTCTCGTTGTGATAGGTGGTCTGGCGGTGAGTGCGTGCGGTGGTGGCGGCGATGGCGGCAGTGGTCCTCCGACCATTACGTCGGTAGTTGTCAACGGCGACTCCACCGTCGTCCTCGCCGGGACCAGGCAGCTCACGGCGACTGCCATGTCCGGCGCGACGCCCGTCACCTCCGGCGTCACCTTTTTGTGGGCCTCCGGGGACACGACCAAGGCCACAGTCTCCGGCACGGGGGTCGTCACTGGCATACGTCTCGGCACGGCGGCCATTTCGGCCGTCCCCCTGTTGAACGGGGTCCTCACCACGGTTATCGGCACGCATAGCATCCGGGCGCGCATCGGGTCGATCGCAATCACACCGACCAGTTCGCAAATGGCTTCGCTCGGTGATACGGTGCTACTGACTGCGGAGGGGCGGGACGCGCTGAATGCCCCGGCTCCCGGCGTCACGTTTACCTGGCGAACCCGTACTGCCGCTGTTGTCGAAGTCACGCCGAGAGCGAATACCGCCCAAGCCGATGTCGTGGCGATTGGCAACGGAACGGCGCGCATCCTCGCGACCGGTGACGGTGTCTCCGACTCGGTTGCGGTGACCGTACGACAAGTTGCGACTACGCTCTCGCTCACACCCGCCACCGCTACGTTGCACAGCGTCGGAGCAACGCTCACGCCTGCCATAACCGCGAACGACGCGCGCGGGAATCCGGTCGCGCCATCCGGGCTCGGCTGGACGTCGCAGAGCACCGGCGTAGCGACGGTCAACACGACGACGGGCGTGATTACCGCGGTGGATGAGGGTCAGAGCAGGGTCATCGTTACGTCGGGCGCGCTTGCCGACACTGTTCTCGTCAGCGTAGATCAGATTCCCGCAACAATCACGATCAGCCCGGCGAATTTCGGCGTTCCAGATGTGACAATGCGTACCGGTCAAAATGCGCCATTCTATGCCACCGTGCTCGATTCGCTCGGGCATGTGGCGACGCATGACAGCGTCACGTGGTCGACGACTGATGCCACAACTGCGAACGTCTCCGGAGTCGCTACGCTCGATTCGACGGTAATCACGACATTCGCGTCGGCGGGGAGCGCTACGATCACAGCTACGGCGAGTCCTGTGTCGGCGTCACGGGTCGTAGGTGTCACTAACATGCCGGTCAGCTACGCGACGGACGTGCAGACCGTATTCAATAACCACTGCACCACCTGCCATGCTGGCGCCAGCGCGCCGGAGGGGATGAGTCTCGTCGCGGCCGTCAGCTACAGCAACATCGTCGAACATGCCGCCGGTGAGGTGAGCGTGCTCGAACGCGTGCGCTCGTTCCGCCCCGATTCCTCGTATCTCGTTCACAAGATTCAGGGGACCCAGACCACCGTGGGCGGCAGCGGTGCGCGCATGCCGTTCGGCTGCAGCGGCGCGTCATGCCTGGATGACGCGACGATCAACTTGATTCGCAACTGGATTTTGCAGGGGGCGCAGAACAACTAGGGACACGTCG
>QHUJ01000151.1 GCA_003221895.1 Gemmatimonadota bacterium
GCGAGCGGAACGCCACTCTGTGCCGCGGCCGCCGGCTCAGTCACGAGCACGAGCTTCGTCGCGCCTCCGGTCGTCACGGCTACGGTGGCAGTGTGGGAGATCGTGACGCTGTTGATCGTGGCCGACACGGTCTTGGACCCTGCCACAGTCGAGCTCAGCGTGCCCGTCGCCGCTCCGCTTGCGTTGGTCGGCGCCGCGGGCTGCGTCAACGTATTCCCGGTCCCCGTCGCGGCGAGCACCACGGTGGCCCCTGGAATCGGATTGCTGAACTCGTCCTGCGCCGTCGCGGTGATGGTGGAGACGCCCGATCCTGCCGTGATCGGGGACGTCGCGGTCACCGTAGAGAGAGCGGGCGATACCGGGGCCGCCGTGACTGTCACGGCCGCCGTCTGCGTCATGAGCACCGTGTTCACGCGCACCGACACCGTCTTCGCCTCGGTCTTGGTCGAGCTCAGCGTTCCGGTCGCGACCCCGTTCGCGTCCGATGGGCCCACCGGCGGCGTCACGGTGTTCCCGGTCCCTGTCACCGTCAGCGTGACGGTCTTTCCCTTGACGACGTTGCCGTAATCATCGCGCACCGTCACCGTGATCGAGCTCGCGCTGCTGCCGGTCGAGGCGGTGATGGTGCCCGGCGCCGCGGCCACAGTCGTTTGCGCCGCGCTCGCGGGGCCCGGAACCGTGAAGGCGGTGAACGTGAGCGGCGAGGCGACGCCGGTCGCCTGCACCAGCTGAATGCTGTCCGACGGCGACATCACCGTGCCCAGCGTCCAGCTCGTCGTAGCGATCCCGCTGGCGTTGGTGGTCGAGCTCGGCGGGTTCACTGTCCCACCGCCGTCGGTCACCGTCCAGCCGATCGGCACGCCCGCTACGGGATTGTTGAACTGGTCGATCACACGTACCGCGAGTGCCACGGGCAGCGTTTGGCCGACCGTGTCGACTTGGGCGTCACCCGATTCGATGGTCATCTGGGTAGCGCCACCCACCGTTGCGTTGACGTTGAACGTCACCGTGCTCGACCCGCCGGCGAGCGTGGCCGTCGCGGTGGTCGTCTGTGTCCCGGCGCCCGCCCCCAGCGTCCGCACGGTGCTGGCCAGACCGTTGTGGTCGGTGGTCGACACCACGGGCTGCACCGAGCCGCCGCCCGTCGCCGCGGCCCAGGTGACCGAGACACCCGGCACGGGATTGCCGTGCGCGTCGGCGATCAGGACGACGTGCGGCGTCTGGAGCGCGGTGCTGACCTGCCCGGTGAGATTGTCCCCGGAGAACTTCGACATGGTGGCGGGCGGTCCCGGTGTGACCGTCGCCGTGAAATAGACCGGGCTTCCGCTGAGCACCGGCGACGTGGCGGCCTGGAGCGAGTCAGTCCCGGCGACGGTGCCGAGCGTCCACGCGCCAACCTGGGCGACGCCGGCGCCGTTGGTCGTCTGAGACCCGCCCGTGACGGAACCGTTCGCCGTGCCCGGGGCGAGGAACGTCACCTCCACGCCGCTCACCGCATTGCCGCTCGCGTCACGCACGATCACTGAGGGCGCGACGGCCACCGCGGTTCCGGCTCCCGCCGACTGCCCGTTGCCGGCGTTGACGTCGACAGTGCTCGCGGGCCCGGCGGTAAGGTTGATGGCGCTCGACGTGACGTCCGTCAACCCGGGACTGGTGAATCGCAGCGTGCGGGTGCCCACCGTGCCGGTGATCTTGAGATCGGTGAACGACGCGACGCCGGAGGAGTTGGTGTGGAGGGTGAACGTTCCGCCGAGCGTGCCGTCCCCTGAAGCGATCGCCGCCGTGATCGCCGTCCCGCCCTGGCTCACGTTGTTGCCGGCGGCGTCCTGGATCCGGACCACGGGCTGTGGCGATAGCGGGACGCCGTTTTGCGCCGTGGTGCCAGGCGGGGTCGTGATGGTCAGTTTCGCCGCAGGGCCCGCCGTCACGACAAAGCTGGAGCTCGTGACCGGGGCGAGGCCTGGCGACGTCGCAACGAGCGCGTAGCCCGAGGCGGAGCGGTCGATCCGGAGATCGCTGAACGTGGCCACGCCGGCTACGGCCGCCACGGCCGTCGTCCCGGAGAGGACTGCGCCCGTCGGGCCCGAGCCGAGCGAGATCGTGACCTGGCCAGCAAAGCTCGTGAGGGTCGCACCGTTCGCGTCCTGCGCGTTGACGCTGACGGCGGGCGCGATGGCGCCATTCGACACGACGGTGGTGGGCTGTACGGTGAAGACGAGCCGCGTGGGCGGGACGCGGATGTGGAAGTCGAGACTGGTCTCGAGATTCTCGCCGAATGCCGTCCAGGCACTCGCGCGCCCCGTTTGATCGACGGCCCGAGCCTGCCAGTGATAGGAAGTGTTGTCCGCCAAGCCGGTGAGCGCGACGGTCGTCGTGCTACCGCTCGTCACCGGCACGCTCGAGCCGCTCGCGACGTTCGTGAAACCGACGCCGACCGGTTTCAGCTCCACCTCGAGGCGGAGCTGGTCGCCAGGATCAGGATCGGTGAGCTGCGCGCGGAAGTAGAGCGACCGTTCGGGAATCGTGTCGCCCACGCCAATCACAGTGGCTCCGTCGATGCGAAGCTGCGTCAGGCTCGCGGGCGCGGCGGGCGCCCGGGCGACGGCGATGCGGAAGTCTGCCTCGGCCTCGCTGTTGCCGCCGTACGAGCTCCAGGGTGCGGCGTGCCCACCCTGATCGACGGCGCGCGTTTGCCAGTGGTAATCGGTCTGATTGGCCAATCCCACCACGGTCACGGCGGCGATGCTTCCGCTCGTGCCAAGCTGGCTCGACGCCGTTGGTGCGTCCGTGAACGCCATGCCCAAGGGCCGGACTTCGACTTCGAGCCGCACTGAATCTCCGGGATCCGGATCGAACACCGTGCCCTTGAACACCACTGTCGTTTCGTCGGTCAGTCCCCCGACGGCGATTGCTGTCACGGCGTCGCTCTTGAACTGCCCGAGCCCAGCGGGAGCGGCGGGGGGGTCGGGCACAGCCACCAGGAAGTCGCGGTCCGCCTCCGCATTAGCCCCGTAGCTGCTCCACGGGCCCACGCGGCCGGTCTGGTCCAGCGCGCGAGCCCGCCAGTGATACTCGGTGTTGTCGGTCAGGCCCGTAACGCGCACCAGAGCTTTTTCGTCGGCAGCGACGGGCGCGCCGACGACGGTCGCGGTGCCAGTGAACGCCTCGCCGACGGGACGCACTTCCACTTCCAGCCGGAGCGAGTCGCCGGCATCGGGATCGCTCACCACGCCACGGAGCACGACAGCGGGCTCAGCGCTCACACCGCCGGTCGCCACGGCGGTCACTGAGTCGGTACCCAACTGTGCGAGAGATTCGGGCGCAAACGGCGCGCGCGGGCGGAACAACCGCAACGTGTAACTTCCCGAGTCGTGGCGCGCGACGGTCGCTGCTTCGAGGATGAAGGTCCCGCTGCGGGGCAGGCGCTGATAGCGCAAGCACGTCGTGCCGGGCAGGCCGGCGCAGCTGCTCCGCTCGAGGAGCGGAACTCCTGCAGCGGCTGGGGGCGTCGCGGTCGTGTCGAGAATGAGATAGGGGGTGAACGCGCCCGCCGACAGCTCGATCGATACACTGTCGCCCGCTGCCCCCAGGAAGCTGTACAAGTCAGCGAAGCTGGAGTCGCGGTGCGGTGCCACGCAGTCGGCGCTTGCGAGCGAGCCGAACAGCTCGGAGTCGATCGCCAACGACTGGATGAAACACGGGTGGACAGTGAACTGAACCGGAATGCGGGCTTCGCCACCACCCGTCATCGCCGCTACGACGACCGTATCACGATAGATGCCTACACGGAGTCCCGTCGGATCGGCGCTGATTACGAGCGCCCCGGGGGCGTCTCCGCTCGGCGACGCCAGCCGGAGCCACGGGCTCGCTCGCGAGGACGCCGCCGTCCAGCCCAAGGCACCCGAAGCTCCGTTCGAGATTTGCAAGCTCATGACCCGAGCGGCCAAGCTGCCGACGGCGGCCGAGTCCTCCAGCAGCGTGGGAGTGACTTGGAGAATCCCGCCGGCCGGCGGCTTTAACAGCTTGTCGACACTGCAGGTCGTCAGCGAGACAGAACCGCCAGCCACTGACAAGAGCAGTAGCAGGCGACGGATGGAAGCCATGGACCGGCTTACCGTTGCAAGCGGCAAGCCACTTGTCAGTCCGGTGACTCAACGTATCGTGTTGCCGAACTGTGAGTTACGCTGAGAACCTGACGCGCTGCCCAACCGTACTCGGCCGGTGTGGCGGGTCCGTTACAGCTTCGCTAGATGTCTTTGAGCACACCGATGCGGCGGAGCGGGCATTCGGGACATTCGCAGCCCGGCTGTTCACTCAAGCCTTCGCCAGTGAATGCTTTCGCCCAACCCCTATACAATGCGACGTCCTAATATCGGGGCCACTCGGCAACGGCGCGATAATGGTCTGTGCGGATGGAATACGCGGGCCATGTTCGACCGCTATGACATCGTCAACGACGCGGATCTCGCCGCAACCGTGGCCAAGCGGTACAATGGCACAGGTGCGGCAGAGGCCGAGGGGTCTCCAGAAGATTCCGACCCGCTAGGTTCAAGCGCTGCATTACCTGGCGCCGTAGCCAAGTGGTAAGGCAGAGGTCTGCAAACTCGGCCCCGCTTATGTGGGACCGTTGTTTTTTCGCAGGTTTCCGCACGAAGGGACGCCATTTGCAGTCATTCGCAATCCCCCCCGGCACAGTCTGCGGCACAGTGGCGCTCGCGCCGCGATCGTCCGTCAGATAAGGCGGCGGCGAAGGGCGCGGGGCTTCCTGGCGGCGAAGGGCGCGGGGCTTCCTATGGAATCTGGCCGATGACCGGTACCGGCGTCGGCATTGTCCCAGTAAGCGGGCCTATGCCGACCTGGCCGTTCCCGTTGTAGCCCCAGCAGTACGCCACATGTGCCGACGACACAGCGCAACTGTGCTGACTGCCGCCGTTCACTGCGGCGAATGTCAGGCCGCCCGCGATCGCACGCGGTGTGGGCGCGACGGTGAAGGTTGACCCATCGCCGATCTGGCCGGAGAGGTCGTCCCCCCAGCAGTAGCCCACTCCGCTCGCGGTCAAGCCGCACGTATGTGACCCGACGGCACCGCCGAGGCCTGTAAAGACGACAGTCGTCTGTACCGGGACCGGCACTTCGTGTCGTGTCTGCGTGCCGTCGCCGAGCTGGTAGGCGCCGTTGGCGCCCCAGCAGTAGACGGCGCCGGTCGACGTTATTCCACAGCTATGCAGACCGCCGGTTGCGAGGGCGGCGAACGTCACGGCGCCGTGCACGGCGACCGGACTCAAGCGATTCGTGGTGGAGCTGTCGCCGAGTTGGCCGGAGTTGTTGAATCCCCAACAATAGGCCGCATCCGCGGCCGTCAGGCCGCAGCTATGGGCGCCACCTGTGCTCAAGGTGGTGAACGTGAGCCCGTCGCTGACCGGGACCGGCGTTGCGGAGCTCGTGGTGTCTCCGTCGCCAAGCTGTCCCAAGCCATTGTAGCCCCAGCAGTAAGCGGCGCCGGCGGCAGTCAGGCCGCATTGGTGGTTCGTTCCGCCGGCGGCGAGCAGCGCGAACGTGATCCCACCTCCGACCGGCGTGGGGATCGAATCGGCAGGGACACCGCCCCAGCAATAGGCAGTGCCCGTGACCGTCAGGGCGCACGTATGGAAGCCACCGGCGCTCAGGGCCACAAAGCGGTGGCCGCCCGCCACGGGACGTGGCTCTCCGCGACTGACGGTATCGCCGGTTCCGAGCTGCCAGGCGCCGTTGGCGCCCCAGCAGTATGCCGTGCTGTCGGGCGTCAGCGCGCACGTGTGATAGCCGCCGGTGCTGATGCTCGTGTACGCACGCGGGAGGACGAAGACCGTCACTTCCCCGCTGTCCACCACGCTCCCGCCGCGCGCCGTGACTTTCACCGTCACCGTACCGGGCGGCGTCTGGAGTGGCACGAGGTAGCTGCGTACAAACAACGTTTCGCCGACTGCATGGAGGCTCACGGAATCGATAACGTTCAACACTCCCGTGATTCGAACAACGATTAATCGCAGCGTCACATTGTTCGAGGTAAGCGCCTGGACGCCGACGGTGATGCTGTCGCCGGCGGTGAGGCCTGACGGCGTGGCGCCGACCGACAGGCTAATAGCGCCGTTGGGGCCGGTGCCGCTGGAGCAGCCCAATAACCCGAGGCCAGCGAGGATTGCGCACGTGCGCGTATTCATACCGTAACGATCTGTCGGGAGGACATGATACCCCTGCAGCGTGGTAGGGAGGTATGACTCCTGGGGCGGCGGTCGTCAGACGCGCGCCGGGGTCGCGGGGCGGCTCATTCACGGCGGTGGCTACGCTCTCGAATGGCACAGTTGCGGCAGAGTCCGAGGGTTCACCCGTGGCTTCGGATCAGGTAAGTTCAAGCCCTGCATAACCCGGCGCCGTAGCCAAGTGGTAAGGCAGAGGTCTGCAAAACCTCGATTCGTCGGTTCGATTCCGACCGGCGCCTCTCCCCGCAGGATGGTATCGCGTTTTGCAGGACCCCCGGTTGTGACATAGCCCCTGGTCATGGTAGCCCTGGAGCCCTATCAATGGGGCCCCGCCCGAGCGGTGCCACCACAACCGGAGGCTCCATTGGCGCTCTTCTCTCGAATCGAGACACGCGAAGACGCGCTGAAGCTTTTGCGCGACGGCTCCATTGCGTTTCTCGTGTTGGCCGGGTTGCAGGCGCTCATCGGAGTGTTCATTGCCCCCGGCATGCTCCTCGATGCGGCAATTGTGGCGGTTCTCGCGCTGATCATCTGGAAGGCGCAGTCCCGGGTAGGTGCGCTTGCGCTGGTACTGTTGACGGGGGCGGAAGCGGTCATCACCGTCCTCAATCGGATCGGTGCGATGTCCTCCGGTGGGAGCAACGTATTTCTTGCGATCATCATGCTGATTCTCTCGATTCGGCTCGTCGAGGCAACCTTCAGGCTGGCTCGGCCCCAACCTCCTGCGAGACGTGCACCCGCAATGATTGGCTCGGGAGGGCGATCAACCGCTCGCTGACCACCGCCGTTGCGTTACGCCGGTTTCCTCCTAACATGGCGTGACCCGCAACTGGAGTTCCATGGCTGCCGAGCCGCGATTGAAGGGTCTGTCCTGGTTGTGGCGAGCTGCCGCCCTCACCGCGACCTATTTCCTGGTCGCCAACTTCGGGCTTCGGTACGCCACGATCGGGCCGTCGATCTCGCCGGTGTGGCCGCCCTCGGGACTCGCCATTGGCGCTTTGGTCATCCTGGGCGTGCGCTTCTGGCCGGCGGTTCTCGCCGGGGCATTCCTCGCCAACGCCACCACAGGCGTCCCCATTCTGGCCGCGTTGGGTATCGGCATTGGCAATACCGTCGAGGCGGCGATCGCCGCACATCTCTTGCGGCGCGGAAGGACGAGCGTCGCTTTCGATGACCTCGAGAGCGTTCGAGTTCTCGTAGGCAGCGCGGCCCCCCTCGGCGCACTCGCGAGTGCGACAGTTGGTATCACGACGCTTTGGGCCGCGCAGGTGATACCGGGAAGCGGGTTGCTGCCGGCGCTTGGTCTCTGGTGGGCAGGCGACTACCTCGGTGCCCTGGTTGTCGCGCCGGTGTTGGTGACCTTCGCTGGCGCCGCGCGGGCGCGCCTCGATCGTCGCGCGATCGTCGAGCTGGGCCTGTGGGTGCTTGGCGCCGTGGTCGCCACGGTGGTGATGTTCGGCAATCTCGTTCCTTCATCATTTCTCCAACCGGCGCAATACCCCTACCTCCTGTTTCCCTTCGTGATTGGGGCCGCGTTGCGATTTGGACCGCGCGGTGCTTCGGTGCTGACGCTGACGGTCGCGCTGCTCGCGGTTGGGTACACGGTGCGAGGCGGGGGGCCGTTCGTTATGCACAGCGTCCCCAGCACCGACGTCACCCTGTTGATCTACATTGCCGTCCTTGCAATTACCGGCCTGTTCCTCAGCCCGGCCGTGGCCCGGCGGCTGAAAGCCGAAAGTCTGCTGCGTGAAGCGCACGGGCATCTTCAGGCGGTGATCAGCAGCTCGCCGCTGGCGATTTATACAATGGACGCTGATGGAGACGTACGCAGTTGGAATCCCGCCGCCGAAACATTGTACGGCTGGCGATCCGACGAGGTGGTCGGGGGCCCGCTGACGTTGATCACGCGCGACCTGGAGGACCAGCGGGATCTTCGGGACCGCGTGTTCCGAGGAGAGACGCTCCGGGGAATCGAGACCACCGCGCACAAGAAGAACGGGTCGTCGGTTACCCTCAGTCTCGCCGCCGCGCCTTTCCACGACGCGTCGGGGCACGTGACCGGCGTGCTGTTCATCGCCGCCGATCTCACGGAGGTGCGGCGACTCGAGGTCGAGTACCGGCAGGCGCAGAAGATGGAAGCCGTGGGACGGTTGGCCGGCGGCATCGCGCATGACTTCAACAATCTGCTCACCGCGATTCTCGGGATCACCGGTCTACTTCTCGAAAACCTCGACACGAAATCACAAACACGCCTGGATATCGAGGAAATCGAGAAGGCCGCCAAGCGCGCGGCTGGACTCACGCGTCAGCTCCTCGTCTTCAGTCGCAAACAGGTGCTCGAGCCGCGCATCCTGGACCTCAACGCCCTTGTCGGAGATCTTCAACGGATGCTGGTGCGGCTGATTGGGGAAGACATCCAGCTGCAAACACGATTCGTACCCGAACTGCAAATGGTGCACGCCGATCCTGGGCAGCTGCAACAAGCGATCGTGAACCTGGTCGTGAATGCGCGGGACGCCATGCCGAAGGGCGGTCGTGTCACGATTGAGACGGCAAACGTCGAGCTCGATCCACGAGAATTGGAGCCCCAGTCGTTGACGCGCCCCGGCAAGTACGTCCTGCTCGCGGTTCACGACACCGGCGTCGGGATGGATGCAGCAACCAAGGCTCGTTTGTTTGAGCCGTTTTTTACCACCAAGGAGCCAGGGCGAGGCACGGGGTTGGGGCTGGCTACGGTCTACAGCATCGTCAAGCAAAGCAGCGGGTATATCTTTGCTTACAGCGAGCTCGCTCAAGGGACGACGTTCAAGATCTACCTGCCCGCCGTGGCGGGAACTCCCGAGAGTACCGTATTGCGGGCCGTCGCAACCGTTGCCCGGGGATCAGAGACCGTGCTGGTGGTAGAAGATCAACCGGATGTTCGCGCCCTCACGGCGCGTATCCTGGAAGCGCGTGGGTACACCGTGGTGGCCGCTGAAAACGCGAACGAGGCCATGCACGTGGCGAGCCGCTATCTCAAACGCATCGACCTACTACTGACGGACGTCGTCATGCCGGGGATCAATGGCCGCGAGCTCGCGCGCCTCATGACCGCGCAGCGCAGCGACCTCAAAGTCCTGTTCGTTTCCGGCTACACCGGTGAGGCCATCCGCGAACACGGCTTGCTGGAGCGCGGCGCTGCGTTTTTGCAAAAGCCATTTACGCCCGACGCGCTCGCGCAGAGAGTCCGCGACGTGCTCGACATGACAGGGCAGCGAAGGAGTTAGGGCGCCAAGTGACATCGACACGATCCCTCCTCACGGCGACCCTTGTGCTGCTCGCGGGTTGCGGCGGTCCGGCAGGACCGGGACAGCGCTCGCTGACGCTCGCTCCCACGGCCTTTACGCTTGTCGTCGGGGAGACCGTGCAGCTTGCGGGGTCGGTCCGGGACGGCGCCGGCAATCCGGTGCCCGGGGCCACGGTCAGCTGGGCCACGAGCGACCTGTCGGTGGCGCGGGTCGACGGCAAAGGGCTCGTGACCGGATCCGCGGTCGGATCTGCCGAGATCTCGGTCGTGAGCGGGAGCGACACGGCCACGGCGGCGATCACGGTCCGCGGCGTGCCGTGTCTGAATCAGCCCGGGCCCACCGTTACGATATCGGGACCGCAAGACTCCGCGCTCGACAAGACGAGCGCCGCCGCCGACACGAAGTTCGACGCGTCCACTGCCCAATTCCTCACAACTGCCGACGTGGCCACGCGGGTAGGCGGCAGCGCCGTGTGTTATCACGGCGGCCAGGTCGTGGGCCAGGGTCCTCCGTCCACGACGTGGACCATCATGCACGACCGCTACGGCATGGTGGTGCGTGACGCGCCGCGCTTCCTGATGGAGGGCGTGACCTTCTTCGACTACGGCGACGGCATGAGCATGGACGACCAGCGCGATGACGGTTGGACGATCCGCAACGTGCACGTGAAGTACAGCCGGGACGACTGTGTCGAGAACGATTTCTTGAACAGCGGCACGATCGACTCGTCGTTCTTCGACGGCTGTTACGACGGCATGAGCTCGCTCGAGTACACGAGGGTCCTCGACGGCAGCGCGAACCTCGTGGTGATCAGGAACTCGCTGTGGCGGCTACAGGCGATGGACCAGGCCTACTCGGGTCCCCTGCCCAATCACAACGCGTTCTGGAAGTGGGGCGCCGACGCTCCTAAGCTGGCGCTATACGGCAACGTGTTCCGCGCCGACGCGGGATCGGAAGAGGGGAACGGCGCGGGCATGTTCATGGCGCCGCCCCCCGGGAAGCTGGCGGACTGCGCGAACAACGTCATGGTGTGGCTTGGGCCCGGCGCGTTCCCAGAGGCGCTGCCCACGACGTTCGACGGGAAGTCCTGTTTCACGCTCATGACCGGTGCCACGGGTCTCGACTATTGGAACAACCGAGTCGCGCAGTGGAAGACGGCGCACCCGAGCGCGCTGGCGGACATCGGAGCACCGATCGTGTCGCTCTTCTCTCCGGGGGTAACCGGGAGCGCCGCTCTCACCGGCGGCGTCAGTCTCACCGCGACGGCGGTCGACGACGATTCGGTGGCTCTTGTGGTATTCCGAATGAACGGCGACAGCATCGGTACGGTGGCCGTCGCTGCTCCGCCCACGAAGTACACGCTCACGTGGGACTCCCACGGCGAGCCGAACGGAACGTACGCACTTACTGCCACGGCTCGCGACGCGGCCGGCCATGCAACGACCTCGGCCGCGGTCACGGTGACCGTCAGCAACTAGCGAGGCTACCGGCGGCGCCCGCCGCCGCCTCGCCCACCACCACCACGACTGCCGCCGGAGGAACGCGTCGAGCTGCGCTGGCGTGCTTGGTACTCTCGCTCCCGGCCCGCGTTGTTGCCACGGTCCTGCGACCAACTGCTGCCCTGACGGTTTTCCCAGCCATTCGACGTGCGGCGACTGACGTTGCCATTCCGGTCGGCGAACACGTTGTTCTGCCCGTGCGCCGTCCGGTTCGCCCCCATTTGACTCGATGCCCTGTCCCGGCTCTGCCGGTTCGCTGTGCGGCCCCGGTTCTCGGGACGGTTGTAGAGGTTCGAGCTGGCGGGCCGCTGGGACGATTTCGCTCCAGCACTGGGTCGTTGCCGGTTTCCGCCACCGGCGGTGTTGCCGATGTTGACGCTGTTGCGACCCCCGCGTCCCGAATTGCCTCGGCCACCTCCCGTGTTGATCGTGCAGTTGTAGCAGGCGCGATAACCCCCTGCCGGGTAGTAGCGGCTGCTGCTGCCGATCGCCACGCCGATGCCGACGGCAAAGAACCCCGCGGCGAACGTCGTTCCCATCCCCCAACCCGTGTAGGGGTTGTAGCTCACCGCCACGCCATACGTCACGGGGTGCGGATAGTAGACTGAGCCGACGTAGGGCGGATAGTACCAACCGGTGCCGTACACCGGGACACCGTAGTACGGGTAGGCTCCCGTGTACCCCGACGTGTACCCCACGTACACGACCTCAGGGGTCGAGGCGTAGACATCCACGTAGGTCAGGTTGTAGACGGGGACGCTCGGCGGGATCTTGCTGATGGCATCCTTCGGGATGCTGTCCGCAACCGCCCACGGTCCCTGCGCGCTCGTGGACTTGAACCAGACGGCATTGTCGCACGCATAAAAGACGCCACCCACGCGCAGCACTTGAGACGCCGTGTTGGTCGCGTATGCGACCGTGGTGCCGGCGATGTCCGTGAATTTCGGCTCGCCGTCGTACTTCACGGCGAGGGTCGCCTGACTGCGCTGCACCGCTGTGGTCTGCGGAATCTCGAGATCGAGCACCGCGTCCTGCGCTTCAACAGTGAGCGCGATCGAGCTCCGCACGCCACCGATGGGCGATTCGGGCGGAATCTCCTGGAACGACGCCGGGAGCGAATCCGGTCGGGCGAACGTCCATGGCCCCTGGAGTGACTCGCCTTTGAACCAGCGGCCGGAAATCAGGAGGTAGTTGTCCTTCCCTTCGGTTTCGCGGATCCAGGGCGTCTCCGTGTTCTCGACGTACAGCAGCTTGCCGCCTGCCGTGGTCTTCCATGTGGGAGGACCCTGGGTGACCACCAGCTCGGTCGGTTCTGTCGCCGTAACGATGGCTGGGGGCGGCGCGAACAGCGTGTCTGCGTTGATCGTGGTGTCCGCATGGGCGGCCGCAGTATCCGCGCGCGTTGGCGCGGAATCGGGCCGAGCTGCGGTGCTATCGGGCTTGGGTGCCAGCGTGTTGACGTACTGCGCAGATGACGCTACGGGCGCGGTCGCCGTGTCCGCTTGTGCCACGGTCGTCTCCGCCGATTGCAGTTTCGACACGACGTCGGGCGGCGTTGCTGGCGCGTGCCACGGGCCTTTGGGATCGGTTGCCGAGTACCACGTCGTGCCGTCGGTCAGCCAGTAGATGCCGGTGGTCGTGTCTTTCACCACACCGAATGGCGTGTTGACCACAAGCGCCAACGGTGTGCTGTCGATCGGCTGGAGCCGCGGCTCGCCGTCGTACAACAGCAGCACGGCGAGCTGCTCGGAGAATACGATCTTCGGCGCGTCGTTCTTCAGGCCGTCGGTGTGGCTACGCTCCGCCTCGGCCGATGCGAGGCTCGCCTGGAGCCGCGCGATTGTCATACGAAAGCCGGAAGCCGGAAAGTCCGTCTCGACGTACTGCGTGAACCGCGCCTGCTGCTCCGCTGTCGCGTCGGGCCACCGGACCCGCGTGATCTTGAGATCGTGCAGCCACACCATGCCGGAGTCTCGATCGACGTCTACGGTGGCCCGCATCCACATCGCACCGAAGATCGGATCGGGCCTGCCGGTCACCTTGAGCGCGATCGCGCCTCGCGCCGTCAACTCGTTGCCGCTGAGCTTCTCGGCCTGCGGCTGGTACAGTACGATCGTGCCCGCCGCGCCGCCCGACACGGGGATTTCGCGCGGCCAACTGTAGTCCTGCGCGTTCAGTGCGGAAACGCCGAGAGCGAGCGGCGCCAAACCAACGGCGACTGCTCGAGTGAATGCTTTCATGTACCTGATAAAGTATGCCTCCGCGTGAGTGTGCCGGGATGGGACTAAGGGCGTATTCCCCCGCGTGTAGTCGCGTGCGCAATGTGGGCTAATCAGCATGACCGCACCATATAAGGAGAGACTACCCATGTCGTCACGACTTCTGGCGCTGACCCTCGCCACGATGGCCGTAACCACCACCCAAGTGTACGCACAGCACCGTGGGACCGTGGAGCTCGGCGGGTTTGCGCGGTACGGCAAGTACGATACCGACCTCGGTCTGGAAAACGCGGCGGGGTGGGGCGGCCGACTGGGGTTCTTTCTTTCAGACAAGGTTTTTCTGGAAGGCGACGGCGCGCTCGCAGCCACAAAGGTCAGCGGCACCGACGTTGATCACACTCCCTTGCACGTGCGCCTGATGGGCAATCTCCCAATCGGGAAGCGGATGGCCTTTCTGATTGGTGGAGGGTGGGCATACAACAAATTCAGCAAGGGGTTGACCGCAACGGAAAATGGTGTGGGAGGTCTGGCCGGACTGCGACTGAGTCTGGGTCAACGCGTTTCCGTGCGCGGCGAGGGACTCGCCGACTATATGTTCGACCACGCGGGGTCCGGCAGCGCGACCCTGCACTACGCAGTCCAGGCAGGCGTCAGCGTGCAGCTCTGGGGAGGGCCGGGAGACAAGGACCACGACGGGGTAAAGGACAACCTCGACAAGTGTCCCAACACCCCCGAAGGCACGCGGGTCGAAGCGAGTGGGTGCCCCGACGCAGACGGCGATGGAGTCGCGGACCAGGGCGACCGTTGCGCAAACACACCGACCGGCAAAGCGGTGGATGCCGTCGGATGCTCGGACTCGGACGGTGACGGCGTCGTCGATCCGCAGGACCAATGCCCGAACACGCCGGCGGGTACGCAGGTGGATGCAACCGGCTGCCAGCCTGACGCCGACCACGACGGTGTCCCCGATACCGCCGATCAGTGCCCCAACACGCCCGCCGGCGTCCGGGTGGATGTGACGAACGGCTGCCCGGTGGATGCAGATGGCGACGGTGTTTTGAATGCGCAGGACAAGTGCCCGGGTACACCGCCAGGCGTCGCGGTTGACGCCAACGGTTGCCCGGCGGACAGCGACGCCGACGGGGTGCCGGACGCAACTGACAAGTGCCCTGGCACGCCTGCGGGCACAGCCGTCGACGCCACCGGTTGCCCCGCCGCGGCAGCGGCGGTAGTCGTCCTCGAGGGTGTAACCTTCCTGTCGGGGAGTGCGAAGCTCACGTTGAATTCGCAGGGCCCACTCAACCGCGCGGTCCAGGGAATACAGCAGCGCCCCGATGTGAAAGTGCTGATCGAGGGGCACACCGACAACGTCGGGAATCGGGACGCGAACATCCGCCTGTCCAAGGCGCGGGCGGACGCCGTGCGCGCGTACTTCATTTCAAAAGGTGTGGCAGCGAGCCGGCTCGCCACGGTAGGCATTGGCCCCGATCAACCGGCCGCGCCCAATGATACGCCGGAAGGGCGAGCAAAGAACCGGCGCGTGCAGCTACGATCGCAGCCGTAGAAGCCTATTGAATCTTCCGGCCGGGGAGGTGCTGCCCGTTCTGGTGCAGCACCATCCCGGCCGGAAGGCTAGTATCTTCTCGCCCTCGTGCTCGTCCCCAAGCTCTTCACGACACTCAAAGACTACACCCGAGCGCAGTTCACTCGGGATGTCATCGCCGGCATCATCGTCGGCATCGTCGCGTTACCGCTCGCCATCGCCTTTGCCATCGCCAGTGGGCTGAGCCCGGAGCGCGGTCTCTACACGGCGATCGTCGCTGGGTTTCTCATTTCGCTGCTGGGCGGCTCGCGCGTACAGATCGGCGGGCCGACGGGTGCGTTCGTCGTGATCGTGTCGGGCATCGTGCAGAAGCATGGCGTCGATGGGCTCACCGTGGCGACGCTGCTGGCGGGCGTCATGCTCATCGCGTTCGGCCTGCTGCGCTTCGGCGGCGCCATCAAGTTCATCCCGTATCCTGTGACCATCGGATTCACGAGCGGCATCGCCCTCATCATCTTCTCGAGCCAGATCCGTGACCTCCTGGGACTCGAGATGCAGTCGGTGCCTTCGGCGTTCCTGCCGAAGTGGGATGCCTACGCCCGCGCATTCGATACCGTAAACCCCTGGGCGCTCCTCGTCGCGGTCGCTACGCTCGCCATCATTCTGGTATGGCCCAGGATCTCGACGAAAATCCCGGGGCCGTTCGTTGCGCTGATCGTGACGACGCTGCTCGCACGGCTGTTCCACCTTCCCGTCGAAACGATCGCGGCGCGGTTCGGCGAGATCCATGCGGGGCTGCCGCGTCCGGCTCTGCCGCACGTCTCATTGGACACGATCACACCGCTGGCTGGCGCCGCCTTCACGATCGCACTGCTCGCGGCCGTCGAATCACTGCTCTCCGCGGTGGTTGCCGACGGCATGATCGGGGGTCGGCATCGGTCCAACATGGAGCTCGTGGCGCAGGGAGTGGCCAACATCGCCTCGCCGCTGTTCGGCGGGATGCCGGCGACGGGCGCCATCGCGCGAACCGCGACGAACGTGAAGAACGGCGGCCGCACGCCCGTCGCCGGGATGACGCACGCGATCACACTGCTCCTCATCACGCTCTTCTTTGGGCGCTGGGCCGGGCTTATCCCCCTGGCCACGCTGGCTGCGATTCTCGTCGTCGTCGCGTTCCACATGAGCGAATGGCGGACGTTCGCTTCGGAATTCCGTGCCCCGAAGAGCGATGTCGCCGTCCTGCTCGCGACCTTCCTGCTCACCGTGCTGGTCGATCTCACCGTCGCGATCGAGGTGGGCATGGTGCTCGCCGCGTTCCTCTTCATGCGGCGCATGGCAGAGGTCACGAACATCAGCGTGCTGACGCACGAGTTCACCGATCCGGTCGACGATTTCGAGCATGACCCCAACGCGGTGCGGAGCCGCGCGATTCCCGAAGGAGTCCAGGTGTACGAGATCACCGGCCCCTTCTTCTTCGGCGCGGCGGAGACCTTCAAGGATCGCGTAGGGCGGATCGCGGGCAAGCCCAGGGTGCTGATTATCCGCCTGCGGCACGTGCTCGCGATCGACTCGACGGGGCTTCACGCGCTGCGCGAGCTGGTGCACCGCAGCCGCCGCGAGGGCGTGCTCGTGATCCTGTCGGACGTGCACGCCCAGCCGGTAGTCGCGCTGGAGCGCTCCGGTTTGTACGACGAACTCACCGAAGACAACATCCACGGCAACATCGACGACGCGCTGAATCGCGCCCGCGAATACCTTGGCCTGCCAACAGTTCCGCGTCCCGCGTTCGCCACTCCCACCGTCGCGCGCGAGTCTAAAGACACCCTCACGGAGCCTTCATGAAGTCGCGAGCCGTCACTGGCTGAGCTCCGCGCACCTCTGCCGGAGTAGCCGCCTAGCGGCGCTCCACCGACCAGCGACCGGTCTGTGTCTCGCCCGACGGCAGCCTTGTGGTATAGCTGCCGGTGATGCTTTTGCCTCTCACCTCACCCGTGAACGTGGTGAGAAGCCGCGCTCCGGTTCGCGGGTCGGCGTACGGATCCAGCGTACCGCTGACATGACCCTGCTCTACCTGCACGAACCGGATCTTCAGCACGGTAGACTGTGGCGCTTGATTGGCACCGGTCGGTTGAGCGCCAGGAGCGTCGGCTGAACGCCATGGCGTCAGCGGAACACCCGTTGCGCTCGGCACCATGACGACGTCCCCGAACGCCGAGTCTCCCGCCGCGCGGAGCGTGAACTGGATGCTGCCCGCGCGGCCGGACTCCGCGCTGCTGTAATCGCCCGACCACTCTCCAATTAACGATGACACTTCCGCGGCCGTGCCAACCAGCGGAACCGGCGGGTGGGACGCGCCGCAAGCGACGACTGACAGGGGGAGCAGGAGCGGCAGCACCATCGTGGAACGGAACATAGTCGCCTCGCGATCAGGGTTGTGTGGCGGTCATGCGCGACGGCGACGCGCTCCTCGTCCCTAAAGAATGAAGGCCGAAGGGCGCATTGTCACTCCTTGAGTGATGAGACATATCTACTACATGATCCCCCGGCCGGTACCCGCCGAAGCGGCGCGCATCCGCGAGCGATTCGAGCGATTGCTCGCGGCAGGGATCACCGTCGCCAATTCGGGATCGGTGATCGCCGCGGAGGATTTCCGGCATCTGTTCGAGCCGTTTTATCGCGCCGATACGGCGCGGACGCGAGCCGACGAGGGTGGCACCGGTTTGGGTCTGGCGATGGTGGCCGCCATCGCCCAGCTGCACCACGCGCGTCTCGGCCGCACCGCAGGCGGTGCGCGCTTCGAGGTCGAACTGGGAGGATCGCATGAGTGACCAGCCGATGGGCCAACATCCCAAGGGCACGCTGCTGCTCGTTGGGCTGTACGGACTGCTGTTCGCCGCGTCGTGGTTCGCCGTCTATGTGTTCGTGTATCTGCGTCGCGGCGGGGTGACGCCATGAATGTGTCCTTCTACGAGAAGCTGTGGATGTGGGCGTCCGGCGCGCTCATCATCGCGTTCGTGACGACGATCCTGGTGGGGCTCGCCGGCAGCGCGCTGCAGCCGCCCAGTCATGTCGAGACGATCGATCCGACGAAGGTGTGGAGCGACGGGCGCTTCCAGCACCGCGGCGCAACCCTGACGCCGGACGGCGCGACGGTCGTGATCATCGCGATGATGTTCGCGTACCAGCCCGCCGAAATTCATGTCGCGGCCGGCAAGCCGGTCACATTCCGCTTGACGAGCGCGGACGTGACGCACGGCTTCTCGATCGTCGGCACGAACGGCAACACGATGGTCGTCCCCGGCTATATCAGCCAATTCACGACGGTGTTCCACACGCCGGGGGAGTACCTGGTCGTGTGCAACGAATACTGCGGGCTCAGCCATCATCTGATGTCCGCGAAGCTGATCGTGGAAGGAGCGCAGCCATGACGCGCGCCGATCGGCGTCCGCGCGAGGTGCCGACGGCGTCACGCGCCGGTCCGCGCTTCACGGAAAAGCTGGCGCAGGCGCATCTGTGGGTGGCCGTTCTCGCGTTCGGGATCGCCTCGGCGATGGCCCTGATGCAAGCGCTTTCCCGCGCGAGCCTCGATCTGCCCTGGCGCACCGCCGGCATGTACTACCTGTCCGTGACAGCGCACGGCGTGCTCATGGCGCTTGTGTTCACGACGTTCTTCATCATGGCGTTCGGATACGTCGTGGTGTCGCGGACACTGAGCAGAGAACCGGCGCCGCGCGTGTTGGCGTGGACAGGATACTGGCTTGCCCTTACAGGCACGCTAGCCACTACCGGGACGATTCTCTCCGGCAAGGCGAGCGTGTTGTACACGTTCTACCCGCCGCTCATGGCACATCCCCTCTTTTACATCGGCCTGGCGCTCGTCGTGGTGGGCTCGTGGTGCTGGTCGGCAGTGATGTTGTTGTCCTATCGCGCCTGGCGCCGCGCCAACCCCGACGCGCCGACGCCGCTGGCGATGCACGGGATGATCGCGACCGTGATCGTCTGGCTCATCGCGACCGTGGGTGTGGCCGCGGAAGACCTGATTCAGCTGATTCCCTGGTCCCTCGGCCTGGTGCCGACGATCGACCCTGTGCTGGCGCGCATGCTGTTCTGGTACTTCGGCCACCCGCTCGTGTACTTCTGGCTGCTGCCCGCGTACGTGATCTGGTACACGCTGCTCCCCCGGGTCGCGGGCGGCAAGCTGTTCAGCGATCCGCTCGCCCGTCTGGTGTTCGTGCTGTTCATCCTGTTGTCCGCGCCCGTCGGGTTTCACCATCAGTTCATGGATCCCGGCGTGTCGGCGGGATGGAAGATGGTTCACACGTTTCTCACCTTCGCCATTCTGTTCCCGAGCTTCATCACCGCATTCACGGTGACGGCGTCCATGGAAGTCGGAGGCCGCGCCAAGGGAGCGACGGGGCTGTTCGACTGGATCGCCAAGTTGCCGTGGCGCGATCCGCTCTTCTCGAGCATCGCGCTGTCGATGATTCTCTTCGCCATCGGCGGCATTGGCGGCGCGATCAACGCGTCGTTCGGCATGAACGCCGTGGTGCACAACACGGCATTCATTCAGGGCCACTTTCATTTGACGGTCGGAAGCGCGGTTGCGCTGACCTTCATGGGGGCTGCGTACTACCTCCTGCCGCGTCTGTCGGGCCGCGAGCTCGAGTTGGGACTGCTGGCGCGGGTGCAGCCCTATCTGTGGTTCGTCGGGATGATGCTGTTCTCGATCTCCAACCACATGACCGGATTGATGGGGATGCCGCGCCGCATTTATGACGCGAGCTATGGCGGCAGCGCGGCAGCCGCGGCGTGGCGCGGCCTGACCGGCATCTCGGCTGTGGGCGGTGTATTTCTGTTTGTGAGTGCCGGCTTCTTCATGCTGGTGATGATCGGGACCGCGTTGGCGGGCCGGCGCCGCGAGCCCGAGCCGATTCTCTGGGCCGAGCCGTTGTCTCCTGAGATCACGCGCCGCACGGTATTCGATCGGTACGCGCTCTGGACGGCGATCGCCATTCTGCTCGTGATCGTGGCCTACGCGTATCCACTATGGGCACATCTGCGCATGGCGCGGTTCGGCTCGCCCGGGTTCAGTCCCTTCTGAGCCTGCCCCGGGCGCTCGTGCGCCGGCCTCACTGCTTGTGGCGCCGGTGGGCGTTGCGTCTGACGCGTTGCGGAAGCGCGAACGGCGCATGCCGGCGAGCGCGCTCGCCTGAGTGACCTGAGCCGCGGCAGTTAGCCGCGTCCGACGCCTAGCGCATCGGCCACGCGGTTGATGTAGTTGAACCACGCCGAAATGAGTGTGATCTGCAGGATCGCTCGGTCGTCGTAACCGGCCGATCGCAGCTTCGCGTGATCGGACGGTCCGATGCGCGTCGCATCGCGCGTGAGCTGCACGACGTAATCGAGCATGGCTCGCTCCGCCGCGGAGATGCGCGCCTTCGTGTAATCGTCCTCCAGCGCCGCCACCAGCTCCTTATCCAACGTCACCCGACGCAGAAACTCTGCGTGAGATTCGATTCAGTAACGGCAGCGATTCGCGACCGAAACAACCGTCGTGATCATCTCGTGCTGCCGCCGCGTGAGCGGCAGGTCCGGCGACATCAACGCGCCGAACGTCGCGAACGCGTGATACAGCGCGTCGGGAATCAGGCTATGTGATGCGACGATGCCCGACGTGGTGCCGTCCGGCGTGGGATGGACCGGGTCGGCGTATTCTTTGGGATAGAGGGCGCGCTGGGCCTCAATCGCCCAGCGCAGCTTCTCGTCGGCTTCGGGCAGCGGGATGGTGCGAATCCAGGTCATCAGCGGAATTCCGGTTGCGAGTGAGCCTTCCACGAAATGCGAGCCAATACACTGGTGCGCCGAGTGCCACGATACCCACGCCCAGCGTGGCCTGCAGCGGGTCGTGGCCCGCGAGGAGCACCAGCAAGACGGCGACCAGAATCAGGAAGAGCAACGGCGTCACGGGGTAGCCCGGGATGCGGTACGCCGCCGCCCCGTCGCGGCGCCGCAGGACGAGCAGGCCCGCCACCGTCAGCGCCAGGAAGCCGACCGTCACGAAGATGAAGTAGGACAGAATCTGTTGAAATGTGCCGAACACGACGAGCAACGAAGCGAAGGCCGCCTGAACTGCGACCGCTCGGACGGGCGTGCCGAAACGCGGGTGCACGACGGCAACGGCCTTGAAGAACACGCCATCGCGCGCCATCGCGTAATACACGCGGGGCAGGGCCATCAGCAGCGCGAAGAGGCTTCCCAGCACGGCGACGATCACGATCGCAGCGAAGATCTGGCCTCCGGCGGGCCCGAACAGCGCCTCTCCTGCCTGCGCCGCGAACGTCTCGCCCGACGTCACGCGCTCGAGCGGCACGAGATACAGAAATACGGCGCTGGTGAGAATGTAGATCGCGGTCACCGCGAGGACGCCGAGCGCGAGCGCTCGCGGCATGGTCCGCGCCGGATCCTTTGCCTCGCCGCTGAGCTTGGTGATCTCCCACCACCCACCGAAGGCGAAGAAACCGCCGATCATCGCCGGAGCGAGGGCGCCAGGGAGCGGATCCGATCCTGGCCGTTGCGCAATGAAGGGCACGAAGTGCGACCAATTGCCCGCCTGGAGTGCGAGGGCAAGGACAGCGATGAGTGCCAGCGCGCCGATCTTCAGGATCATGAGCCACTGCATCACGCGCGCGCCGAGCCGGATGCCTAGCATGCTCACGCCCGCCAGAATCAGCACCGAGCCCACGGCGACACCCTTGAGCCCGATGCCGGAGATTCCCAGCGCATACCCGACGTAACTCGCGAGCGCCGCGGCGAGCACCGCGGTGATGCCCGGGTCCATGACGAGCAGGCACTTCCAACCGTAGAGGAATGCCACGCCGGGCCCATAGG
>QHUJ01000152.1 GCA_003221895.1 Gemmatimonadota bacterium
CGCCGAAGCTCCGGACGCCACCTCCGGGCAAGACGTTCGTGCGCACCGGCGGGGATGGGACGCGCCCGCTCGTGACGTGGGACCTCGATCTCTCGCTCCGGGGGCCACTCGTTCTGCCTGGGACGTATAGCGCGCATTTGGTGGTCACGCCCGTGGGAGATTCGACCGCTCCCGCAGTGACGGTGACGCAGTCGGTCACGGTGCTCAAGGATCCGAACACCGCGGGGACCGACGCGGACGTGCAGGCCCAGGGGACGCTCGCGCGCACCATCCGCGCCGAGCAGGACAGCATGGCGCGCATGATCAACCGGCTCGAGTGGGTGCGCAAGCAGGTGCGCGATCTCGCAGCGCAGCTCCGCGACTCCGCGCTCGTGAGCGACTCGGGAGCCAAGCGCATCGCCGGCCTCGCCGACACCCTCGAGCGGCGCATCATCCGCGTCGAGGCGGTGCTGTTCGACGTCAATCTGACGGGCGCGCGGGAAGACGCGTTCCGCAATCCCATGCAGCTCTACGGCCGGCTCGCTGCCTTGCAGTCGGACGTGGCAGAGAATGGTGCGGACTTCGCGCCGACCACGCAGCAGGTCGCGGTGCACGACCTGCTCGCGCAACGGCTCGCCGACGCCACGACGCGCTTCGCCGACATCATGACGAAGGCCGTACCGGCGTTCACGGCCGAGCTGCGCCGCACGCCGCTGCGGGATGTGCTCGGGAGCGGTGCGCCGTGATGCGCATCCATCGTCTGATATCAGGGTGCGGCGGACGATTAGGGTTGCCACCCCCTAGTCGCAGGCGGGACTCGCATCAACCTCCATGGACCCTAGACCAGCCTCCAATACACCGCATAGCGCTCATCAAAAATCGTGTGGAACGGCACGAGCGTAACTTGGCGTGCCTGACCCACAGTGCGGAACTCGAGCTCTCGGTCGGATCCTCGCTGGATCGACGCGCTTAACTCAGACCCCCGCGTCCGCAGCTCCGGCGCCGCAATCGGCTTCTCTTTGTACTCAGGCACTGTGCGCGGCTTCGTCGGCTCGGCACGCAACACGTCGGGCGTCAGCCCATCAGTCCCCAACCGCCCCACCAACACCAGCGGTCCATACATCACGGCCGCTAGCGTCGCATCGTCCGGCATCGCGTGCAGGTGCAGGCTCATGGGAAGCTTCACTGCGACCGTGTCGCCGTTGCGCCAGGTGCGATCGAGCACGAAGTAGCCACCCGGCGCCGCGAAGCCATCGAGCAGATGGCCGTTGAGCGCCGCGGTTCCACCGGTCGTCCAGTAGGGCACACGAATGCGGAGCGCAAATCGAACCGGCTTGCCCGTCTGAATCCGGAGCGTGGTTCCTTCTTCTTGTGGGAAGCGCGTCTCCTGTACCAGCCGGACGCCACGCTCCCGCCACTGCAGGTCGGACGCAACGAAGAGATTGACGTAGACGCCGGCGTCGTTGTGGAAGTAGATGGAGTCCCCGAACTGGGAAAACGCTTCACTCATTGTTCCGGTACAGCACCAGTAGTCCTGCGTCGGTGTCCCAAACAACTTCCAGAGCCCCGCCGCCAGATTGACGTAGTACAGCTTCTCGCCGTCACGCGGGTGCTGGCTGCCGAGGATTCCATTGAACAGCGCGCGTTCGTAGTAATCAGCGCAAGCCGGATCCGCCGTCCATCCGAAGATGTGGCGTGTCAGCTTCAGCATGTTGTAGGTGGTGCAGTCTTCCTGCGTGTAGCCCGAGAGCTCGGTCGAGAGGACGCCGGGTTCGGTCTCCCACCCCTCACCGTTCGACGTGCCGCCGGTGCAATACGCGCGCTGCGTCGTGACCTCACGCCAGAAATACTCGGCGATCCTGCGATAGCGTTGCTCGCCAGTCAACTCGTAGCGGCGCGCGGCGCCGATGACCTTCGGGATGTTCGTGTTCGCGTGTAGGCCCTTCAGCTCGTCGCGGCCCTGGGCCAGCGGTGCGAAGAATCGCTCGTGGTCAAACCGATGTGCCAGCTCGCGATAACTATCGCGGGCCGTCACCGCCGCGAGGTTATACAGCAGCTCGTTCATGCCGCCGTACTCTCGCTCGAGCACGCGCGCCATGTGCTCGTCGCCGAGCGGCTGCGCCCACCGCCCGGTCCAGCGCGCCATGCCCTGCAGGACGTCGAGCGCCTGCGCGTTGCCGGCCAGCGTATGCATGTCGAGCAGGCCGGCCATGATCTTGTGGAGCGTGTAGAACGGCGCCCACACCGGCTTGCCGTCGCGCAGCCGGTCAAAGAATTCCTCCGGAAAGGCGCTGAGGTAGCCGTTGCCGATCCGTTGCTGGCAGGCGGCCAGCTCGGCAACGAGGCGGTCCCCGCGTGCCTTGAGGTCGGCATCGCCGAGGCTTTGCGACATCTTGGCGAGCGCCGAGAGGTAGTGGCCGAGGTAGTGACCGCGCAGCTCGTTCACCGGCGCCTCCCACCCGCCGAGGGGCTCGGCGGTGGAGGGAAGACCGGCGGTGACGCGGAACATGTGCAGCAGCCGGTTTTCGTCCTGGGCCAGGAGGAAACGGCGGTTCACCTCGAGCGCATCCAGGAACGGGCCGGGCAACAGTCGCACGCGATCGAGATCGAATGGCCGGGCTAGCAGCGGAGGCGCATCGGATACCGGCACGTGCAGCGCGGCGAGCCCGCCTACGGCCGCTAGCGTAGAGATGAAGTCTCGACGTTTCACGGAGTCCCCCAGGCCTTCGCCTGTGCGATCACCGCAGTCATCTGATCGCGGTACTTGGTGAAGGTATCGTCCACGACATTCAATGTCGGAATCAGTCCTTCGCGCTCGGACAGCGACAGGGTCGCCGCGTCCCAGCGGCTGAACCCCGACTCGTGCACGCCCGACGAGCCGCGTCCCGGCGCGGGATGCGAGAGATGTGAGAAAAATCTGGCGTAAGGGACGCCGTGCGGTGAGTACACATGATAGAGCGGAATGAACTCGAGCAGTGCGTCGTAGAGGAATTCGCCGCAGGCGAGCACTCGTGGATAGCGCGTCCGCAGCTCGGTGATGAGCGCCCGGGCGCCCTCGTGCATGTCGGCTTTCGTGTTGTTCACCCAGCCGCCGATGATATCCAGGAAATAGGCATCGACGCCGTACCGGTGGATGACGTCGCCAATTCGGTCTGTGAGCCAGCGCCGCCACGACTCGACGCCGAGGTTCATGTACACCCCAAAGCCTTCCTGGTGGCGGTCATTGTCCCAATCGACCCAGTTCAAGCTGAACGGATCGCCGTCGATGCGCGCGGTCGCTCCATCCGCGAAGCTCGAGAAGTTCGGCAGCTTCCGGTTCGACGCATTCGCGCCAAACATCGGCATGATGCGGAAACCCAGCCGCTGCCCCTCTTTCACGAGCCGCTGGAACCCGGCTTCTCCTCCCATGCGCGGCGCCGCCTGGTAGGTCGGATAATCCCAGTAGTAGCGCCCGTCCCACGCCGCGATGAATGCGAGCACGCGGTCGGCGGGGATTTGTGTCGCGATCCAGCGCAGGATCTCGAGCATCCGGGTGTAGTCGTTGAAGATGTACCCGGTGAAGTGCATGCCGTGCAGCGTCACGACGAGCTGCGTGCGCCGCAGCCAGTCAGGCACATCGGCGCGGGTCTCCCAGCGCGGGAAGCGATACGCCCGCTCGAGATGCGCGTAATGCGGCGCGACCGCTGCGTCGAGCGATGTGGCGTGCCCGATGCGCCAGGTAGGAACCTGAACCATGCGTCGGTCGAGCCAGCCTTCGACTTCATGGACCAACTCGACGCGGTAGCCCTGCTCGCCCGGTTGGAAGTAGAACCGCTTGGTGCGCACGCGATCGTCCAGTGAGGAAAGGGCGAGGAACTCTTGCTCACTTCGCTGGACAACGGTGAGCGGCGTGCCCATCCCCCACGCGGTATTGTCGCCGAACAGATCGCCGCCGCCGAAGGGATAGCCCCACAGCACCTCGTCGTCGTGCGGGTCGAATGGGGCGGCCCCGCCCGAGGAGAGCTTGCCGCGCGGCACGCCGCGCACGATGACGGTGAGCGCTTTGATCGGCTGATCGGCTTCGGCGGTCACGTCGCACAGTACGGCATCACCGTCGCGGCGCAGCCGGGCGGTGACGCGCCCCGCCGTGCTCTCCTGGCCCCCCGCCCAGACGAGCCGGGTCGCCGTGACGACGACCGCGTCGCCGGATGTTTCGGCGGTCATCGCGCTGGCGTGCAGCCCGTACGTATTCTCTCGCGTGAACACCAGAAACCCGAATCGCATTCCCGCGAATTCGACAGACGGTTCGGGAAAGTCGAAGCTGAATTTCTGGAACGCGCGCCCGCGTGGTGGGACGAACACCTCGCTCGTCGATGTCAGCGGGACAATTGCCGCGCCGGGGGAACGCGGGACGGGGGACGGGACCAAGGATCCCGCGCCAATGGCGCCCATAGCCATCAGCCAATCTCGACGTGAAATTGAGTCGCTCATATGGCCGGCCTCGATTGGGTCATCATCGCGTTTTATTTCGCCGTGCTGCTGGGAGTCGCGTGGTGGGTGGCCCGGCGCAACCGCGACACCGCGGACGATTACTTCCTGGCGGGCCGCAACCTCGGCTGGTTCCTGGTGGGCGCGTCCATCTTCGCGTCCAACATCGGTTCGGAGCACGTGGTCGGATTGGCGGGCGCGGGCGCGACGAGCGGCGTCGCACTCGCCCACTACGAGTTGCATGCCTGGTGCCTGCTCGTGCTGGGGTGGGTCTTCGTCCCATTCTATTCCCGCGCCCTCGTCTACACCATGCCCGAGTTCCTCGGCCGGCGCTTTTCCCCCACGGCGCGCTGGGTGCTGTCCGTCATCACCCTGGTGGCGCACGTGTTCACGAAATTCGCCGTCTCGATCTTCGCCGGCGGCGTCGTGTTCGCAACGTTGTTGCCGGAGGTCTCGTTGCACGTCGGAGCCACGACATTCAACAGCTTCTGGATTGGCTCCGTCGTCGTCCTGCTGCTCACCGGAGTCTATACCGTGCTGGGTGGAATGCGCGCCGTCGCGTACACGGATGCGCTGCAGACCTTCATCCTCGTGATGGGATCGGGCTTGCTCACGCTATTCGGTCTGGCAAAGCTCGGCGGCTGGCATGAGCTGCGCCGCGTGCTGGACCCCGACCTCTTCAATCTGTGGAAACCGCTCGTGCCGGCGGGAATGGAGGGCACGTGGGCGCCGGTGAAGGAAACCGGCCGCATCGCGTGGTACTTCAACGGCAATTACCCATGGCTCGGCATGCTGTTCTGCGCGCCGATCATCGGCCTGTGGTACTGGTGCACCGATCAGTACATCGTGCAGCGGGCGCTGGGGGCGAAGGATGAGCGCGCGGCGCGGCGCGGCAGCATCTTCGCCGCGTATCTCAAACTCTCGCCCGTCTTCCTGTTCATCATTCCGGGATTGATCGCGCTCGCGCTCGCGAAAACGGGCAAGGTTCCGGGGCTCGGCGGCATCGTGGATGCGCAAGGACACGCGATCCCGCAGGCGGCGCAGGCGGCGTTCCCGTTGATGGTGAAGGACCTGCTCCCCGCGGGTCTCCGCGGGATCGTGGTCGCCGGTCTGCTCGCCGCGCTCATGAGCTCGATGGCGGGCGCCTTCAATGCGTCGTCCACGCTGTTCACGATGGACCTCTACCAGAAGTTCCGGCCGCAGGCTTCACAACATCGGCTCGTGTGGGTGGGTCGAGCCGCCACCGCGGCGATGGTCGTGATCAGCCTGCTCTGGATTCCGGTAATTCAAGGCGCGCGCGGCCTCTATGATTACCTCCAGGGCGTCCAGGGCTATCTCGCTCCTCCGATTTTCACGGTGTTCGTCTTCGGCATCTTCAACCGGCGCCTGAACGCCAAGGGCTGTCTCGCCGCGCTGCTCGTGGGCTTCGTGCTGGGCGTCTTCCGGTTGGCCGTGGACACGCCCGTGAGCCTGCACCTCGCGGGATTCGCCGACGGCTACACGCCCGGCTCGTTCTTGTGGATCGTCAACAATCTCTACTTCCAGTATTACAGCCTGCTTATCTTCATCGTCTCGGTCGTGGTCATGGTCGCGGTGAGTTATGCGACGGCGCCGCCGACGCCGGAACAAGTGGCGGGGCTGACCTACGGGACCGTGACGACGGAAGATCGTGCCCAGTCCCGCGCCAGTTGGAGCGACCGCGAGGTGATCGCGTCCGCCGTGGTGCTGGTTCTGATCCTCGCCGCCTACCTCTACTTCCGAGGCTGAGGCAGTGCTCGCGCTCCTGCTGGTGCTGCTGGCGCAACGCGAAACCCAGAGTTTCGATCGTGGGTGGCGCTTTCATCTCGGCGACGTGCCGCGCGCGCAGGAGCCGGGATTCGCCGACACCGCCTGGCGCAGGCTGGATTTGCCCCACGACTGGAGCATCGAGGGACCGTTCAGCGAGCAGAACCCCGCGGGCGTGGCCGGTGGCGCACTCCCCGGCGGCATCGGCTGGTATCGGAAGGCGTTCACACTTCCCGCCGGCGACACCGGCAAGGTCGTGTTCATCGAGTTCGATGGCATATATCGCAACAGCGAGGTCTGGATCAACGGCCAGTACCTCGGCAAGCGGCCGTATGGCTATAGCTCGTTCCGCTACGAGCTGACCCCGCACCTCCGCTATGGGAAGCAACGCAACGTGATCGCGGTGCGGGTGGACAACTCCCAGCAGCCGAACTCGCGCTGGTACTCGGGTTCCGGGATCTACCGGCACGTGCGTCTGGTCAAGACGAATCCCGTTCACGTCGATCAGTGGGGCACGTACGTCACGACGCCGGCGGTGAGCGCGGAATCGAGCCAAGTCACGATTCGGACGACGGTGCGCAACGAGCGACAAGCGGCGCAACCCATCGCGCTGCGCACGACCGTGTACGACTCCGCGGGGAAGGAAGTCGCGGCAGTATCGGCCGACGGCAGGGTGGCAGGCGATTCGGCCGTCGAGATGACGCAAGCGGTGACGATCCCCAATCCAGTGTTGTGGTCGCTCGAGCGCCCGTATCTGTATCGCGTCGTGTCGCGGCTGATGTGCGGCGCGACGGCGTGCGACAATTACGCCACGCCGTTCGGCGTTCGCTCGTTCATCTTCAGAGCCGATTCAGGTTTCTATCTCAACGGCAAGGCGGTAAAGATCCGCGGCGTGTGCTTGCACCACGATCTGGGCGCGCTGGGCGCCGCGGTGAACACCCGCGCGATCGAGCGACAGCTCCAGATCATGCGGGCGATGGGCGCCAACGCGATCCGCACGTCGCACAACCCCCCCGCGCCCGAGCTGCTCGATCTGACCGACCGGATGGGCTTCATCGTAATGGACGAAGCGTTCGACATGTGGAAGAAGGAAAAGACCAAGTACGACTACCATCTCGATTGGGACGCGTGGCATGTGCGCGACCTGTCGGACATGGTGTTGCGCGACCGCAATCATCCCAGCGTCTTCATTTGGAGTATCGGCAACGAAGTGATGGAGCAGTGGGCCGACAGCGACAAGACGGCCGCACCGATCGCGCGTGAGCTGGCCGGCATCGTGCACGCGCTCGACCCCACGCGCCCGGTCACCCAGGCGGCCAACAACGGCAGTCCCGCCAATCCGGTCTTTCACGCCGGGGCGCTCGACCTACTCGGCCACAACTATCACCACGAAGTGTGGAAGGATTTCCCGACGCAGTACCCGGGTGAGAAATTCATCATTACCGAAGCGATGTCGGCGTTGAACAGTCGCGGCGTCTATGAACAGCCCTCAGACAGCGTCGCGAGCTACGAAACACCCTATGTGAAGAATCACGGGCCACAGCCGAACAAGGATTACCGGCTTTCATCGTACGACAACCGCAAAGCGTTCTGGGGCTCACTGCATGAGGAGTCGCTCAGTCTCTTCGAGCGCTATCCCTTCCTGTCAGGGATGTTCATCTGGCAGGGAATCGACTATCTGGGCGAGCCGACGCCCTACGAATGGCCGGCGCGCAGCTCCTATTTCGGGGTCGTGGATCTCGCCGGATTCCCCAAAGACCCGTTCTACCTGTACCAGAGCGTGTGGACCCCCGGCGAGCGGCCGATGCTGCATCTCTTTCCCCATTGGAACTGGGCGCGAGGCGATACAGTCGATGTGTGGGTCTACACGAACGCCGAGCAGGTGGAGCTCTACCTGAATGGCGCTTTTCAAGGCGTGAGGCGCAAGGAGGGGAAAGTCGGCCACCTGATGTGGCGGGTCGCATACAAGCCTGGGATGCTGCGAGCCGTGGCGCGCACCGCCGGGCTCGTGACGACGAGCGCGGTGGTCAGGACCACCGGCAAGCCCACGCGCATCGCGCTCGCCCCCGACCGCTCGCGCATCCGCGCGAATGGGGACGACCTCTCGTTCGTCACGGTCACGGTCCGCGATCGACAGGGCCGCGCGGTGCCCACGGCGGAGCCCCTGATCCGGTTCCGAGTCAGCGGTGGTGCGCGGATCGTTGGCGTGGACAACGGTGATCAGATCAGCCACACGTCATTCCAGGCGAAGCAGGTGCGGCTGTTCAACGGCAAGGCGCTCGTTATTGTACGCGCGGGCAGGAGCCCGGGAACGGCGACGCTGACGGCAGAAGGGAAGGGGCTCGCCCCCGCCACCGTACGTATCGCCATCAAATAGGACGGCAACGATGAAACAAAGGCCACTCGGCAACACCGGCTATCGCGTGAGCGAGATCGGCTTTGGCGCCTGGGGCATCGGCGGCGCCATGTGGCGCGGTGTCGATGACAACGAAGGGCGCAAGGCCCTGCGCGAGGCGGTCGATCAGGGCATCACCTGCTTCGACACGGCGCTCGCCTACGGCGACGGCCACAGCGAGCGCGTGATCGGCGAAGTGCTGAAGGATGACATCCGCGCCGGCCGCGTCGTCGTTTCTACGAAGATTCCGCCGATGAACCAGGAGTGGCCGGCCAAACCGAGCTACAAGCTCACGAGCGTATTTCCCGCCAAGCACATCGCGTCGTCCACCGAACAGTCATTGAAGAATCTCGGCATGGAAGCCCTGCACGTGCAGCAGCTGCACGTGTGGAACGACGTGTGGCTCTCGGATCCCGAATGGCAGAAGTCGCTCGAGCAGATCATGCGGCTCAAGAAGGACGGGAAGGTGCTCCACTGGGGCATCTCGATCAACGATCACGCGCCCGAAACGGCGCTGCAGGTATTGACCGACCCGATTTTCGAGACGGCGCAGGTGATCTACAACATCTACGATCGCTCACCCGAGAAGGCGCTGTTCGCCCTCGCCAACAAGAAGCCCCTCGGCATCATCGTGCGCGTGCCGTTCGACGAAGGCGCGCTCACCGGTCAGATCAAAGCCAGCACCGTCTTCCCCGCGGGCGACTGGCGCGCCGCCTACTTTGCGGGCGACCGCAAAGCCGAGGCGGAGCGGCGGGGCAAGGCTCTCGCCGGCCTGTTGAACGACCAGGTCGAAACCCTGCCCGAGCTCGCGCTGCGGTTTTGTCTCTCGTCGCCCGAAGTGTCGACGGTCATCCCCGGCATGCGGCGGCCCGCACACGTGCGGCAGAACGCGACCGCATCCGCCAAGGGCGCGCTGCCGGCCGCCATGCTCTCACAGCTCAAGCCGCACGCGTGGGACAAGAACTGGTATGCCTGATTAAGTCGCTGGCGCTGAGCTGGATCACAACCAGCAGAGCGAGCACGTCTACGTCGTCGCCTGTACGCCCAATTCTCTCAAGCGGCGTTGGAGCAGGCGCCGTTCGGGTTCCTCGACGGCGAGCGCGAGCGCCTGCTGGTACGCGGCGATTGCTTCGGGCTTCGTGCCGAGCCGGCGAAAGAGATCGGCGCGCGCCGCGTGGGCGAGATGATACTCCGTCAGCTCTTTTCGCGCGAGGATTTCGTCGATGAGCGTGAGCCCGTGTTCCGGCCCGTCACGCATGGCGACCGCTGCCGCACGATTGAGCTCGATCACCGGCGATGGATCTGCTCTCATCAACACGTCGTACAACCCGACGATTTCGGTCCAGTCGGTATCCGCGGGCGTCGCGGCTTCGGCGTGCACCGCTGCGATCGCCGCCTGCAGCTGAAACGGACCGATCTGTCGCAATCCAAAGGCGCGCTCGACCAGCGAGACCCCTTCCTGTATCTGCTCGCGGTTCCACAGCGAGCGATCCTGCTCCTCGAGCGGAATCAGCTCACCGGTCGTCGTCGTGCGCGACTGGCGGCGCGCGTCGTGGAGCAGCATCAGGGCGAGCAGCCCGATCGCCTCCGGCTCAGGCAGCAGCTCGGCCAGCAGCCGTCCGAGCCGGATCGCCTCCAGCGCGAGATCGGCCCGCCTGAAGTAGCCCTGATTGAAGACGAGATAGACGACGTGCAACACGCTCGCCAGGCGCTCGGGCAGATCGCGCTGCTCGGGCACTTCGTAGGGAATTCTCGCGTCGCGAATCTTCGCTTTGGCGCGGACGATACGCTGCGCCAGCGTGGGTGGATTGGTGAGAAAAGCCGCCGCAACTTCTTCAGTTGTGAGACCACAGATTTCGCGGAGCGTCATCGCGACTTGCGCGTCGGGATTCAGAGCCGGATGGCAGCAGGTGAAGATCAGGCGCAGCCGGTCGTCGACCAGATCGTACGGCTCTTCGGGAAGCTCGGCGATCACCTCCACGTCGGCATCGACCTCGCGGCGTGTCTTGCGCAGCCGGTCGATCGCCTTGAATCGCCCCGTCGAGATGAGCCACGAGCGGGGATTGGTGGGAGTCCCTTCGATCGGCCAGCGCTCGACCGCCGCGGCGAACGCATCCTGCAACGCCTCCTCGGCGAGATCGAAATCGCCGAGGAGGCGGATGAGGGTCGCGAGGACGCGTCGAGACTCGGCGCGATAGACAGACTCGATCGTGTCTACGGCTGGTCGAACTCCATCACGGGCCGTACTTCGACCGTACCGTGCTTCGCGCCGGGAATCCGTGATGCGACTTGAACGGCTTCGTTCAGGTCCTTCGCCTTGATCAGGTAGTAGCCGCCGAGCTGCTCTTTCGTCTCGACATACGGACCGTCGGTGGTCGAGAGCTTGCCGTTCCGCACACGGACCGACGTGGCCGACTTGGTCGGCTGGAGCGCTTCGCCGCCGATGTAGTTGCCCGCCTTCTTGATGCTTTCGGTGAACCCGTTGTACTCGGCCATCCCCTGCTGCAGGTCTGATTGCGTCGCCTTGTCCCACCACTTCTCATCCTCGTAGATCAAGCACAGGTATCGCATCGGTTCCTCCGTGATGGAACCCGGGCTCAGAGCCCGGGCTCGTTGTCGTGCCCTCTCAGGGCGCGATTACTTTCCGGTTTGCGACCAGACAGGACGCACTTCAACCGAACCCCACTTCGCCGACGGGATCCGGCTCGCGATCTGAATCGCTTCGGTGCGATCCTTCGCTTCGATCAGGAAGTACCCACCGAGCTGCTCTTTGGTTTCGGCGAACGGCCCATCGGTCGTGGAGAGCTTGCCGTTGCGGACGCGCACGGTCGTCGCCTGATCGGTGTGTTGCAGCCCGTGCGATCCGACGTAATTGCCGCTCTTCTGGATATCGTCCGTGAACGCCCAATAGTCCCGCTTGGCCTGCTCGATCACGTCCTTGGGGACGTTGACCTCCTCTTTTTCTTCCTGATAAACCAGGCACAGGTATTTCATAGGATTCCTCCAGGTGGTTCTGAAATATGCCCGCGACACTGAATGGACGTTTGGGGACACGGGAATTCGACAAGACGCTAACTTTTGGTCATGCCACGGTATGCAGCGTTCCTGCGAGGCGTCATGCCCATGAACTGCAAGATGGCAGACCTTCGGGCTGCCTTCGAGGCTGCAGGATTCACCGATGTCAGGACTGTCTTGACGAGTGGCAATGTCGTGTTCGACGCCCGCAGCACATCGGAGGCGGCCCTGGAGCAAAAAGCCGAAGCGGCCATGCATGAGCGCATGGGCAAGGCATTTCTGACGATCGTGCGGCCCATCGAGGAGCTCCGGGGGCTGCTGGCGACCGACCCCTACCGCGCATTTCGCGTCAGTCCAAAAGCGAAACGTATCGTCACGTTCCTGAAAGGCCGCCCCAGGGTCAAGATCAAGCTCCCCATCGAGGCCGACGGGGCCCGAATCCTCACGATGAAAGGCAGTGAGATCTTCACCGCCTATCTCCCGACTCCCAAGGGCCCCGTGTTCATGTCGCTGCTCGAAAAGACGCTCGGCAAGGATCAGACGACCCGTACGTGGGACACCATCGCGAAGGTGGCCCGCTGAGATAGATTCGACCACGTGTCCCTGAACCCCCTTCCGGACCCGCTCCCTTCTGCCGCGCGTGAGCGTGTCATCGAGCTGTTGACGCGCCACTTTGCCAGCGACGAGCTCACCGAAGCGCAGCTCGAGGCTCGACTTCAGGATGTGTACGCGGCGCGCACCACGAGTGACCTCGATGCCATCGTCGCGGGCCTTCCCTCACAGGCTCTGGGACACCGGATGGATACGAGCATCAGCGCGACGTTCTCCGGGCAGGAGCGCAAGCTCGCCGGCCTCGTGCCAAGCCAGTTGACCCTGAACGCGCGGATGGGGTATGTGGAGCTCGATTTGACCGACGCGACGTTAGCCCCCGGCATCACGACAATCGACGTCCACTCGTTCATGGGTTACGTGGAGATCCGCCTGCCGGAGGGCGTGCGGGTCGAGAATCACGGCCGCGCGCTGTTCGGCTATGTCGCTGTAAAGGGCCTGGAGGAAGACTCAGAGCGCGTTGTGCGCATCACCGGCAGAGCGGTCTTCGGATACGCGGAGATCCTCCTGCCGGACAACGAGTACGACCACGAGGACGAGGAGTAACATGCCGCACGGAAAGGTCTGCTATCTCGAGATGCCGGCCAAGGACATCGAGGCCTCCAAGCGCTTCTACACCACGATCTTCGGCTGGAAGGCGCGCATCCGCGACGATGGCTCCAACGCGTTCGACGACGGAATCGACAATGTCAGCGGCACCTGGATGAAGGACCTCAAGCCCTCCGCCGACGACGGCATCATCATCTCCATCATGGTAGACGACATCGACGACACCCTGAAGCGGGTGAAGGCCGGCGGCGGCCGTGTTGTGTTGCCCCGGCAGGAGCTAGGGGGCGGAGCAGCCTACGCGAGGTTCCTCGATCCGGCGGGCAATTTGCTCAGTCTGTATCAAGAGGGCAGGTGATCGGAGCTAGCAGCTCGGGCTGAGCCACCCACCCAAACACGATACTCGCACGTGCCGGGGCTGCCTGGCGATTCGGGGCAGCCGGAAACCAGCGGTGTACCTGACTACGTTTAGTTAGGCATCCATGAGCACAACTCTACGATTGAAGCGCGCGGCGTTCGGCGCCGTGCAACGGGCCGCGCCCGATCTCGCCGCGCGCTGGGCCGAGCGCATGTTCTGCTCCCCACCGCGCCGCCCGATCAGCGAACGGATGGCGGCCTGGCTCCGAGATGGACGACGCTTCGATGTGATCGTGGGCTCTTCCCCCCCCCGCCGCCCCCGCCCCCGCCCCCGCCCGGTGACGGCCTGGACCTGGGGCGAACGCGGACCCGCGGTGCTGCTGGTGCACGGCTGGGGCAGTCGCGGCGCGCGGTTTGTGGATCTGGGCGGCGCCTTGCTCGCCGCCGGACATCGCGTCATCACCTTCGACGCGCCCGGTCACGGCGCGTCACACGGCCGGCTCAGCTCAGGGCCTGAATTCGCGCGCGCCGCGATTGCCGTGGCCGCGGCGGTCGGGCCGGTGAGCGCGGTGGTCGGTCATTCGTTGGGCGGATTCGCCTCGGCGCTCGCGATGCATCGCGGGCTGAGCGCGCGGCGCGCCATTTTCATTTCACCCTCGGCGAACGTGAACAGCTACAGCGCGCAGTTCGCTGCTCTGCTCGGCGTGACACCGCCGGTCATGAACACGATGCGTGAGCGGCTGGCTCGGCGTCTGGACTTCAGTTGGAGCAGCATGGATGTCCCAGCGTTTGCTCCGAGCATGCGCGCGCCGTTGCTGGTAATCCACGATCGCGATGATCGCGAAGTGCGCTGGAGTGACGGCGCCGCGATTGCGGCCGCCTGGCCCGGTGCGGAGCTGGTGACCACCATGGGCCTCGGTCACCACCGCATCGTCAGTGACGCCGAGGTGATCGCGAACGTCGTGTCGTTCTTGCGCGCGTCCCTGCAGTGATCTTGCGCTGGCTCTTCGCGAGCCTGCATCTCCTCATGCTGCCGATCGATAAACGCAGGTTATGACGAGCAGCCGGCTCGGCAGTCGCGCCGAGCCGGCTGTTTCCGTTGGACCTCCGTCGCCCGATTCCGTGCCGGCGAGCGGGTGGGCTTCAGTCGCATGAGCGACGACGATCTGCGCGCGATCTACCGCTACCTGCGCACGGTGCGGCGTGTTACGTGATCGGCACTTTGCGAACCTCCGGCGCAACGCGTGTTCCCAGTAGCTCGATTGCTTCCATGAGCTTGGTATGCGGCAGGGAAGTCACATTCATCTGGAACGTGATCCGATCGATCCCGCCCAACACGTCGTCGTAGTGCCGGATTTTCTCCACCACGTATTTCGGATCACCGATCAGTAGCGCGCCTTCCGGTCCACGTTGCGCGTCGAAGCCGGCGCGTGTCATCGGCGGCCAGCCACGCTCCCTGCCGACGGTGGCGATTGCACTCGCGTAGCCGGGATAGAAAGCGTTCGCCGCGTCATCTGTGGTTCGTCCCACAAACCCGAGCGCGTGCACGCCGACCTTCAGGCGATCGGGGGAATGCCCGGCCTGCGCGCCGGCTTCGCGGTACAGATCCACGAGCGGCCGGAAGCGGCGCGGCTCGCCACCGATGATCGCGACCATGAGCGGGAGTCCCAAAGCACCAGCCCGCGCGAACGACTGAGGTGTTCCACCGACGCCCACCCAGATGGGTAACGGGTCCTGGTAGGGCCGCGGGTAGATGCCCTGGCCGGTGAGCGCCGGCCGGAACTTGCCCGACCAATGCACGCGCTCATTCTCCCGGATCTTGAGCAAGAGCTCGAGCTTCTCGGCAAACAGCGCGTCGTAGTCTTCGAGCCGAAAGCCGAACAACGGAAACGCCTCGATCGACGAGCCGCGGCCCACGACCATCTCGGCGCGGCCCTGCGACAGCAGATCGAGTGTCGCAAATTGCTGAAACACCCGCACTGGGTCCGCCGCGCTCAGCACGGTGACGGCGCTCGTCAGGCGGATGTGACGTGTCCTCGCTGCCGCGGCGGCGAGAATCATGGCCGGCGCCGAATCGAGATACTCCTTGCGGTGATGCTCGCCGATCCCAAAGACGTCCAGTCCTACCTGATCGGCGTGCTCGATTTCTGCGACGAGCTCACGGATGCGATCCGACGGACTTACTGCGCGGGCTTCCTCGAGGTAGGCCGCCGCGAAACTATCAATGCCAACCTGCACATCCCTCACGCTCCCAACGGAAAGAGTGACCAGTTAACGCCGGCGTGGTGCTTCCGCTGCCACCAGCTCGCGGCCCCAGCGTTCGATGGCCTGAGCCAGCTCGCCAAATGTGCGGCCGGTGCGCGTCAGCTCGTAGCTCACGCGGACCGGCGGCCCGGCGTCGACCTGCCGCACCAGCAACCCGCGCGCCTCGAGCTTTTTCAGCCGAGCCGAGAGGACCTTGTCGCCCGGGCCCTGGGTCCGCTCCGACAATTCGCTGAACCGGAGCGGTCCGCCCTGCAGCACGTTGAGAATCAAGGCGTTCCACTGCTGGCCCAGCACTGCGATTGCGGTCTGGAACGCCTGGCATTGTGAATCGACGCTTTTCATGCTGCCATTCTAAGGTAGTACCTTCCCAAAAGAAAGCCCCTTGACAATGGAGAGTGTAATGGCCACATTACTAGCCGTTAGATAGTACCACTCCAACAGAAAGCGATAGGGAATTTATGGCAATTGGTCTCTTGATCCTGCGGCTGGTGGTCGGCCTGACGTTGGCCGCGCACGGCGCGCAGAAGCTGTTCGGCTGGTTCGGTGGGTATGGGCTGAGCGCCACTGGTGGCCTCCTGGAGCAGCTTGGTTTCGTCCCCGGACGGCGCAACGCGCTGCTTGCCGGGCTCGCGGAGCTGGGTGGCGGTCTCCTGTTGGCTCTGGGCCTTGCGACGCCGGTCGCGGCGGCGCTGATCGTCGCGGTCATGACCGTGGCGGCCGTGAGCGCACACCTGAAGCAGGGCTTTTTCAACCACAACCAGGGCTACGAATACACCCTGATCCTGGCGATCGCGGCGGTCAGCCTCGCGTTTACGGGTCCAGGCCCCTTGTCGCTCGACGCAAGGCTTGGCGTGCACGACGCCGGTTCCGTCTGGGGTCTCGCGGCGCTGGTGCTCGGTGTTGTGGCCGGTGCGATCCGGCTCGCGCGGCGCCAGGTGCCCGCAGCTCAGAAGGTCAACTAGTCTCGCAGTACGCCTGACCAACGAGTCGAATCGAGTGTTTCTTTGTCTGTTCACAACCATCCATCGGCAAGGAGACACTCGATGAGAACCTATCTGATCACCACGGGCCTGCTGTTCGCCGTTATCGGCGTGCTCCACATCTGGGAGATCGTCGATCGTGGTCATTTTGTGATCGAAGATCCTATCGTAGTGCTGGCGGGCGCCGGACTGTCGGTCTGGGCCTGGACCCTCAACGCGCGCCTGAAGACCACTTAGCTTTAAGCCATGCTTATTGCCGTCCTGGCCCTCCTCCAGGGTGTGCAGGCACCCGCTCCACCGCGCCGCGAGATTCCCGATCCCGGCGCCATCGCCACCGATCAGCGCGTCACGCCCGCCGGGGTGCAAAGCGTCTTCACCGACCGCGTCTTTGGGGTGCGCTTTGGCGCGAAGCCCGGCGAGGTCTGGGTTTCGATCCACGGCGCTGCCTATCGGCTGGGTTGGCGCAACAACGCCGTGCTCGGCAGCGCGGCGTTCGACGGCCGCGCGGGAGTCCAGGGCGTCGCGATCGATCCCGTCAATGGCCGGACGCTCGTCACGTCCGTGGGTCTTCTGCCTACCGACGTCGCCCTCAGCCGGACCCCGGGCTCTGAGGACCTCGCGCGCACGAAATCGGTCGCGCATCTCACGGCCTATGACGGCGACAGCGTGGCCGTGCGCATGACGTCTCCGGCGCTCGGTGCCTACATCGTCGGTGCGCCGGCCGTGGCACGGAGAGCCAACGCCTCGGGCCACCGCGTGGTCGTTGTGCCGCTCTCGGCGAACGACTCGCTCGCCGTGCTCGACGCCGACGCGGGCACATTACTGAAGAAGATCCCGCTCGGTGTGCTGCCGGTGGCCGCCGTGATCAGCGCGGATGGATCAGTCGCCTACGTCTCGAACCTCGGCGGCCCGAAGCCGACGGTGAAGGATCGCGCGGCAAAGCAGTGCTGCGATCCGTTCGCCGAGTTGGTGCGCGTCGACCAGCGCGGCAGGGCAGAGGCGGGAAGCGTGATGCGCGTCGATCTCATCGCCGGCGCAGTGACCAAGGTCTTCGCCGTCGGCCGCCATCCCACCGGCATGGTATGGGATGAACAGAACTCGCGCCTGTTTGTCGCCAACGGCAACTCGGACGCGGTGAGCGTCATCGACACGCGCCGCGAGGCGGTGATCAGGACACTTGCGATCGTGCCGTTCCGGGAGCGCAAGATGGGTCTCGCACCGACCGCCGTGGCGCTGTCGCCCGATGCGACGACACTCTATGTCACGCTGGGTGGCGTGAACGCCGTCGCGGTCTACTCGATTCCGAGCGGGCAGCTGCGCGGCTTGATTCCTACGGGCTGGTATCCCACGAACATCGACGTCAGCGCCGATGGCCGCACCATTGCGGTGGGATCGCTGTTCGGAGTCGGTTCAGGCAACGGGGGTGTGTCGGGTAAGACCGGGCGGTACGTGCATTCCTACCGCGGCTCGGTCAACGTGATCGAGGTACCGACGGACGCCCAGCTCGCCGCGTACACGGCGTCAGTCGCCCAGAACAACCGGCTCACACTCGGGCAGCCGCAAGCCGCGCCGTCCCCCACCGGTGCCAAAGCCGCGGCACGCGCGGTTCCCGAACGTCCCGGCGATTCATCCCTCGTCCAACATGTCGTCTACATTATCCGCGAGAACCGGACGTTCGATCAGGTATTTGGGGACATCGGGAAAGGGGCGAGCGACAGCTCGCTGTTGCAATACGGCCGCGACGTCACGCCCAATGCACACGCCCTCGCCGAGCAGTTCGTGCTGCTCGATCATTTCTTCGCGTCCGGCGGCAACTCGGCGGACGGGCATAACTGGCTCACGCAAGCGAACGAGACCGAGTACCCCATGTGGCCGCTGTACACCGGGCGCAGCTATCCCTCGGAGGGCGTGGACCCCCTCGCCTACTCGGCGGGCGGATTCTTATGGGAGGCGGCGGCATCCAGGGCGAAGACGGTTCGTGTCTTCGGCGAATACGCGCCCGGGCCAACCGTCTACAGCGACTCCGTGCGGTCGGACCTGATCAAGCGCTACCTCGACACGCCATCGAAGGCAGCTGACTATTTCCGCGACGTATTCACGAAGCGGTACAACACGCACTCTGCTATCGTTTCGCTCGACCGGGTTCTGGTGCGGGAGTATCCCGGTTGGACCATCGAAGTGCCGGACGTCGCCAAGGCCGACGTCTTCCTCGGGCATCTGCGCGAATGGGAAGACCGCAATGCGATGCCCAGCCTCGTGATGATGAATTTGCCGAGCGATCACACGGAGGGAACCAGCCCCGGCTGGTGTACTCCCAAAGCGTGCGTCGCGGACAACGATCTGGCGCTCGGGAAGATCGTCGAAGGCCTTTCGCACAGCCGGTTCTGGAAGTCGATGGCGATTCTCGTCGTCGAGGACGACGCGCAGAACGGCGTAGATCACATCGACGGGCATCGCACCGTGGCGCTCGTCGCGAGCCCGTATGCCAAGCGCGGCGTCATCGATCCGACTTTCTATTCCCAGCCGAGCATGGTGAAGACGATCGAGCTGATGCTCGGCCTGCCGGCGATGAGCATCTTCGATCTCGTGGCGACCGACATGCGTGCCAGCTTCATTGAGCCGAACGAAGCGCCGAACCTCGCGCCATACACCGCGCTCGTGCCCGCGCAGTCACTGATCGAAGTCAATCAGCAAGTCGGGTCGATCACGGGGCCGCATGCGGCGGAACGCCGCCAAGCGGCGCGCGCGTCAGCGCGGATGAACTTCGGCGATCCCGACGCCGCGCCGAGCGACCGCTTGAACCTTATTCTGTGGCACGATGCGCGCGGTTGGGGCAAGCCCTATCCAGCAGTACAGCGATCGCTGTTTTTCCCGATGGCGGTGGACTTGGAGGATGACGAGCGGGAGGAGCGCCCACACTAATCATAGACGGTGCGCGGCACCGGTTACCGGCTGCGCGTCGCCGCGAGAGGGGCGGGCTCTCTGCGCGCGATGTAGACGCCCACCAGGCACAGCGCTCCACCGAATACCGCAATCGCACCCGGCACTTCTCCTAAAATCAACCAGCTCAACACGATCGTGATCGGCGGCACGAGGTAGGCGGTAGCCACCACTCGTCCCGCCGTGCCGCGCGCCAGCGCGTATGCCCACGTCGTAAACGCGATCGACGTCGGAAAGATGCCGAGGAACAGCAGCCAGCCGATGCCGCTCGCGGATGCGGCCTTCAGCTCGCGCACGAGCAGCGGCGCGAAGGGGAGGCAGATGATCGCGCCCACCGTGCAGCAGGTCCACGTCACCTGCAGTGCGGATATCCGATTGAGGACCGGCTTCTCCGCGACCACACCCACCGCGGAAGAGGCAGCCGCGACGATACAGAGAATCACCCCGGCGAGTGGCGCGTGGTGGGATGTCGTCGCGACGCCGATCAGCACGACGCCCGCAAACGCGAGCACGCCGCCCAGGAGGAGATTGGGCGTGGTGCGCTCCTTCAGGAAAACAGCCGCGAGCGCCACGACGATGATCGGCGCGATCAACACCAGCATCGCGGCGGTTCCCGCGTCGACCTGCCGCTCGGCGCCGTTCAACGCGATGTTGTAGACACCGAACCAGAGCAGCCCGGCAAGGACGAGCAGCAGGAGCTCGCGCCGAGTCGGGCGGACAGAAGGCCGCATGGCGGCTATCGCTCCCAGGAGCACGCTGCCGATCGTGAGCCGGCCGAGCGCCAACGCGCCCGGTGAGAATGAGCGACCCGCCGCGCGGATGCCGACGAACGCTCCGGCCCACAGGACCACCGAGACTAATGCCGCGGCGAGCGGCAGCCACGTTTCGAACGACGTATTCTTGGCTGTCATGGAGATGAAGAATACTCGGCGCGAGTTCATTGCGACGGCACTCGCGGTTGCCGGCCTTCCGCTGCGCGCCATCGGCGATGATCCTCCCGCGCCATACGGCCCGGTACCGACGAAACGTCAGCTGGCCTGGCATGAGCTCGAGTTCTACGGGTTCCTGCACTTCACCGTCAACACGTTCACCAACCGCGAGTGGGGCGATGGTGACGAGTCGCCGGCCGTGTTCAATCCGACTGCCTTCGACGCCGATCAGATCGTCGAGTCGGCCCGTGACGGCGGAATGAAAGGGCTCATTCTCACCTGCAAGCACCACGACGGGTTCTGCCTCTGGCCATCGCAGTACACCGCGCACTCGGTCAAGAACAGTCCGTTTCATCGCGATGTCGTGAAGGAAATCTCGGACGCGTGCGCGAGACATAGCGTGCGCTTCGGTATCTATCTGTCGCCCTGGGATCGCAACCACCCCGACTACGGCAGGCCGGAGTACCTCATCTACTATCGCAATCAGCTGCGCGAGCTGTTGACCGGCTACGGACCGATCTTCGAGATCTTCTTTGACGGCGCGAACGGCGGCGACGGCTACTACGGCGGCGCGTACGAGCGCCGCGAGATCGACAACCGCACCTACTACGACTGGCCGAACACCTGGCAGCTCGTGCGCGAGCTGCAGCCCGAGACCGTGCTGTTCAGCGACGCGGGTCCCGATATCCGCTGGGTGGGCAACGAGAACGGCATCGCGGGCGAAACCTGTTGGGCGACGTCAAATCGCGAGGACTTCGTGCCTGGCCGGGCGGACGTGGCGCGGCTGAACCACGGTGACCGTCCGGGCACCCACTGGGTGCCCGCCGAGTGCGACGTCTCGATCCGGCCTGGCTGGTTTTATCACAAGCACGAGGATGAGCAGGTCAAGACACCCGGGCAGCTGGTCGATCTCTACTACTCGTCGGTCGGGCGGGGCGCGTCATTTCTGCTCAATCTTCCGCCCGATCGCCGCGGGCGGATTCACGACAACGATGTCCACGCACTGCGTGAATTCCGCCGCATCATCGACGCCACGTTCGCGACCAACCTTGCGGCTGGCGCGCGAGTGACCGCCAGCAACTCGCGCGGCAATGGCCGCGACCGGCGGTTCGTGCCCGGCAATGTGTTGGATGGCAGTCGCATCACCTACTGGGCGACGGACGACGGCGTGCTAACGCCGAGCCTCACGCTCGAGCTCGCCCGCGAGGTCACGTTCAGCGTCGTTCGGCTGCGCGAGTATCTGCCGCTCGGCCAGCGTGTCGAGGCGGTGGCGCTCGACCAATGGCAGAGCGGCCAGTGGGTGGAGTTCGCTCGCGCGACGAGCGTCGGGAACTGTCGCTTGATCAGAGGTCCGCGTATCACGACCACGCGCGTGCGCTTGCGCGTCACGCAGGCGCCGGTCTGTCCGGCTATTGCAGAGATGGGACTGTTTGCTGAACCGGCTTAGAGTAAAGCCTGGTTAGTGCCGGCGTCCTCCGACGCCACGGCCGCCGCCAAACCCGCCGCGGCTGCCGCTGAACCCACCGAACCCTCGGCTGATTCCGCCGAAGCTTCTACTGAAGCCGTCCCCGCCCCGGCTACCGCCCAACAAGCTGCCCAATGAGTGCGATCCGCCCCGGCTCGGCGAGATGCTCGGCCCGCTGGACATCCGGGACGAGCCGCCGCGGGGCGCGATGCCGCGTGGTTGGATGCTACCACGACTCCGGGGCTCGATGGCGCGACCGCGCTCGCTGTTGCGACTGCGCGGTTCGACGGTGCGAACCCGAGGCTCGACGCTGCGAGTCCCACCGAAGCTGCGCGTCTCGAGGCTGCGGCTGCGGACCGAGATGGGGTCGCTCAACGTGCGGTTGCCGATCGCGACTGGTTGGGTGAAGCTGCCGCGAGGGCGAGGCTGCAGCGGCGCGAACCGACCCTGCCCGCCGACGTCCTTGCGCGTGAAGCCTGCCGCGTAACCGCCGGTGAACACGATCGGCCCAGGACTAAACGGGTGATAACCCGAAGACGGGTAGTACGGATAACCGTACCCGTATCCGTACCAACCCCAGAACGGCACAAACGAGAACGGTGCGTAATACGGATAGCCGAACGCGAAGCCCACCCCGAAGGGATAGGGATAGCCGAACGAAAGGCCGATTCCAAAGTGAGAGTGCGAGTACCCGTCGCCGTCCTCGGACGCGTAGTGCGGCGAGTTGACGATATACGTGGTTACGTCGTAATCGAATTTATTCGCGCGCGCCATGTTGTTCACGATCTCGAGCAGACCGGCGAGCGGATCGTTCTTCACGCTCTCGTCGGGGCCGCCGAGCGCGGCGAAGTCCCAGTGACCGTTGCGGGTCAGCTCGTCGAACGTGAACGCGTCGGCCGAGTAGGCAGCGAGGATGGTGCCCGTTCCACCTTCATAGTCGATCTGCAGCGCCTCCCGGTCGGAGCGACTCCGCAATTCGAAGTCTCGCTCGCCACGAACGAAGTTGTCCTCGCCCGGATCGATTGGGAACAGCACCCGAACCCGGCCGAGTGGGTCGGCATGCAGAATGACCACGTAGCCATCGCGGTCGGTTCTGACGTAGATCCGCGCGCGGTTACCGACGTCGTATGTCTCGTGATCCAGCCGGACGATAATGGGAGGATCGTCGACCCGTGCGAACGTGGCGGGGGAGGCGGGGGCAATTATCGGTGCAGCAGCCAACAGCAGCGGGAGCAGCATATGAGCAATATACCCCCTGAACCCCTATGCTGCTCCCGTCATTTCACTATGAGGCAACGGACGCCTTCGCCTGAGCCTCTTTCCTGATCAACGCGTAGCCCAGGCTGTTGAAGTTGTAAACGGCGAGGGCCTGGAACATGGGTTTTGCCTTGGCCGACTGGCCGGAGGCATCGAGCGCCGTCGCGTATTGATACTGGATGTAGGGATCCTGCAGGTTCCCCTGCGCAAAGTGGGCCGCGGCGTCCGCCTGCTTGCCCTGGTAGGCGGCGATGAACCCCGCCAGTTGATGGAATGCCTCCATCTTCCGGGGGTTGGCGTCAGGCGCGACGACCGTCGCGTAGCGGTCTGCCTCACGCTTGGCCGTGGCGTAATCACCCTTCCGGGCAGCCAGCCACGCGTTGAAGTACGCACCGTTCGCTTCAGTCGCGCGGCGGAAGCCGGCACTCCCGCTCTTGTCGGCCTGCTCCCTGGCGAGCGGCATGCGCTGCTTGAGCGCGGCGTCCGCCGCCGGGAAGTCACGCGTCGCGATGGCGATCACCGCCACGTTGGTCAGCGCGTTCACCTTCACCGCCAGCGGATCCGGCAGGCTCATCCCATCGGCCTCTGCGGCCAGCTTGTTGAGCTCGGCGATCGCGCCCGGCGGGTCCCCGGCGTACACACTCACGTAGGCCCGGAACGGCGCAAAGAAGCCACGCTCGTTACCCCCCCCGAGCGCCATCGAGGAGTCGTAGTCCGCGCGCGCGGCGGCAAAATCGCTGGCGAAGGAATTGACGTGGCCGCGCTGTTGGAGCAGCGACGCATCGCGTGGATTCAGCTCATGACCCCGCGTGTATTCGACGCGGGCGGCGGGCAAATTGTTGAGCGCGCGCTGCGCATCGCCCAGCACGTCGTGCATCGCGGGCTCATTGGGCGCCAGCGCTTCCGCCGCCTGGAAATGCTGCAGCGCCTTCTGGAAGTCCTTCGGCTCGCCGAGCAGGTAGGAGTTGCCGATGTCGAGATGCACGGCGAGGAATTTCGGCGCGAGCGCCAACGCTTTCTCGTCGGTCGCCCGGTTGTCCGCCTGCCGGTTCAGGCCGCCCTGAATGCCGGAGAGAATGAGTAGCGCGCGCGGACTCTGGGGAAACTTCGCGACGAGCTGTTGGGCCAACGCGAGCTGGCCGCTGACGTCATTCTCGAAGCCCTTGCGCACGATCTGAATCTGGATCTGCTCGGCCTCTGAAGCGCCCCCCGACGTTGCGAAATGCTCGGCCCGCGCCAGGTTGGTCTTGAAGTCCTCGAGCGAGTTGCTGGTCGTCGCGACGTTGAGATAGCCGATCGCGAACGTCGAATCGGCCGCGACCGCGGCCTTGAAGTGCTCTTGCGCGTCGAAGGCGCGCGACAGGTCGACTTCGCGCTCGCCCTGGAGAAAGTGGTTACGCGCGCCGGCGGAAGAGGTCGTCACCGGTAAGCCGGAGATGCTGCTCGTGACCGCGTCGAGGGCGGCCAGGTCACGCGAGTTTCCCTGCGGTGGTGCGGCGCCGCACGATGACAACACGACGGAGACTGCAACGGGGAGAAGCGGGCGATGGAAGCTCGACATGTCGGCTCCTGGTCAGGATATGAGGAGCCTGCCCGCTCGTGCGGTCCCTCACAAGGCGAAGACTTGGCGAAGTCTGTCAGGCTTTGGTGTGCTGCCCCCCCCCGCACGATACTTCAAGAATTCTTGAAATGTCCGGCGATGGACAGGAGCCCCTCAGCTAGTGCAAATCTCCCGTCCGAAACAGCAGTCCCACGATCCCCGTGGTCGCATTCGCCTGTGCTCCAAGGTTTTGGAAGGTCGCCGACCGATCGTTCGCCTCGGCTCGTACCGTAGAATTTTGATACAAGGGGTAATACCCGATCATCATCCGCTGCGCACCCGGCGGGATCGTGCACCCGCAACGCGTTGATCCCGCTAACCCAGCGTTGACAATGATAGAAAGGGACTGCCCAGTCTCGTTCGTGATGACTGGTGCGAAATAGGCGCCGTGTCTGGGACTCGCGGTGGCTGCGACGCGCACGGTGCCGCGCGGCCGCGGGAGCGCGATCGTGTCGCCCAGCGGGACGCCAAGCCGTGGCACGAGCTGCCACGACACATCGAGCCGCCGGGCGCGATCGACCTTGAGTGTGAACGACCCACCCGGCAGAATCCGTCGCTCCTCGCCGGCGACTTGCACCGTCACCATGTCGTTCAGCTTGTTCTCGAACACCAGCGTGGGTTGTCTAAAGAACAAGGCGCCGGCGCCTAGCGCGAGGAGTGGCAGGGCGATAACCAGGAGTACCCAACCCAATCGTCTGGGTCGTGCCGCCGCGCCAACGTGCCGGCGTGTGGACTTCGTAGTCGCTCCGCTCACCAGCAATTCAGTCGCTGCCGCTGCCGCCGAAGCCCGCGACCTCACTGTGCTCGGCTGCTTGTCGCTCTCGAGCGCCCCAATCACCTCGGCCGCCGAGTGGAACCGATCCTTCGGCTGCTTCTGCAGCAGCCGCAGAATCACATCCGACAATTCGCGCGGCACTTTCGCATTCACGTCCGACGCGGCGGGCGGCGGATCGGCGATGTGTTTGCCGACGATCTGCTGCGACGAGTCGCCGTCGAATGGTGGCGCGCCCGTCACCATCTGGAAGAGTACGGCGCCGAGCGAGTAGAGATCCGACGCCGGGCCGAGATTGGGATCGCCGAGCGCTTGCTCGGGACTCATGTAGTGTGGCGTGCCGATTACGAGTCCCGTCTGCGTGAGTCCGGGTCCCGCCTTACTGTCGAGCCGTCGCGCGATGCCGAAGTCCACGAGCAGCGGCCTGCCGCGCGCGACGTCGAGCATGATGTTATCAGGCTTGATGTCGCGGTGGACCAGACCCGCTTTGTGTGCATGATCGAGCGCGTCGAGAATCGGAATGATGATCGCGAGGGCACGCTCGGGGGGCAGCGCTCCCGATCGCTTCAATAATTCACCCAACGACATGCCATCGACGAAGGGCATCGCGTAGTACACGAGTCCCTCGCCCTCACCGACAAAGTGAATCGGCAGGATGTTGGGATGCTCGAGTCGCGCCGCGGCGCGAGTCTCGCGCTGGAATCGCTCGATCATCCCCGAAGTCCAGGCGACATCGGGGCGCAGCACCTTCACCGCGAGCCGGCGCTCAAGGTCTTTATCCCACACCTCGTAGACCTCGGCGAATCCCCCGGAACCGATGAGCCGGCGGACCTCGTACTTGGGGCCGAGGGCGCGAGACAGACTGGCGAGGGTGGCGGACTCGGTCATTTGCGGTACTATAGTAACTGGCGACTTGATCCTCGCCTAACCTCTGCGGCTCTCCCCCAGCGAGGGCCCACGCGAGGCAAAGGGGGGCGCACTCCCGGATCCGTTTCCTGTCGATTCCTTTTGCGTCGCTGCGCGCGATGCTGCTGGGGGGCGTCCGCCGCGGCCGAGCAAAAGGGGACTCCAATGACCGTCAATAAAGACTTCAAGCGCCTGGTTCGTGCGCGCATGCTGAAGACTGGCGAAGCCTACACCACCGCCCGCCGTCGCATCCTCGAGACAAAAACCCAACCGGTTAAAATCGACTACGCCACGCTCGCCGGCATGAGCGACGCGACGATCAAGGCGCGCACCGGCTGCACCTGGAAGCGTTGGGTGGGTGCGCTCGACTACGTCGGCGCGGACACATGGGAACATGGCAAGATCGCGACGTACGTTCACGAGAAATTCAAAATCGCCGGCTGGTGGGCGCAGAACGTCACTGTCGGGTACGAGCGCATCAAAGGCCTCCGCGCCATCGGCCAGCGACGCGACGGCAGGTACGAAGCGTCGAAAACCAAGATCTTTCCGGTCTCACTCGCCAGGCTGTATCGCGCGTGGTCGGATGCCAAGGCTCGCAAAGGATGGTTGCCGGATGAGTTCACCGTGACGACCGCGAATCGCAACAAGACGATGCGCATCAGATGGCCGGATGGGTCGAACGTCGCCGTCTATTTCTATGGCAAGGGAGCTGGCAAGGCGCAGGTGAATGTCCAGCACATGAAGCTGAATAAGGACGGGCAGACTAGAATGAAGGCGTTCTGGACGGAGAAGCTGGGGCGTCTCGACAAAACCCTGCAGTAACAGCACTTCTACGCAGTAGGCGTGCACATCCCTGTGCGCTGGGATACGACCAGCGCCAGGGAGTCACGCTGCTCGTGCCCGACCTGTTGGAACCACATTGGTCCCAAAGTGTCACTTTGTGAGCCTTCTCACGGCAATAACCCCGTAATGGTCCCATCATGTACCCCGGTAAAGTCCCATTCAGCCCACTCCGAAGCGCCTATTGAAGGAGAAGCCCCGCACATGAAGGCCGTTCGTGCTCTCGCGGTCCTGATTCTGGTCTGCCTCGTCGCACCGTCCTGCGGCGATCGCGGTCCCACAGCACCAGCAACGCCGGCAGCTGCCCCGACTCCCATCCCCACGCCTGACGCCAGCCTCATCGGCGGGTTGTTGCAGGCGACGGGCCTCCTCAGCTGCTCCAATCTGCCGTACGACTCCGAGACGAAGACGATCGGACCTGAGGGCGGCAGCATGAGCGTCGGGCCGCACGTCTTCGTCGTTCCGGCGGGCGCGCTCGCCGCGCCGACGGCGATCACGATGACGCTGCGGACGGGGTTGGGTGTCAATGCCGTCCGGTTCCAGCCGGAAGGGCTGCAGTTCGATCGCCCAGCCTCGCTGACGATGAGTTACTCGAACTGCAATCTCCTGGGCAAGCTGTTGCCCAAGCGGATTGCGTACACGGACGGCAATCTCAACATCCTGTCGTACCTGCTGTCACTCGACAACCTCTTCGCCAGGCGCGTCACGGGTCAGGTCAATCACTTCTCCGATTACGTAGTCGCGTGGTAACACGACGGAGCTGGCGGAGCAGATGACCGCGGTTTCGATCCCCGGTCCGGGTCGGGCGGGTCCGAGAGCACCAGCTCGTCCGGCCGGGGATTTGTTGCATGAAGCGCGCGACCGTGAGCGCGCCGCCTGCATCCCCGAAGCCATTTCTTGTTACGAAGCCGCGATCTCCACGGCCGAGCGGACAGGTGAGCGCGCGGTCCTGGCCGAGGCACAGCGTCGCCTGGCGGTCGTGTTGCATCATCGCAACGAGTCGCAGCGCGCGCGCGATCTCTGCAATCGTAGCTACAGAGTCGCCTGCGAACTGAAGAACGACGTCCTCGCCGGCGAGGCGTTGAACACGCTGGGTGGGCTGGCGTTGCGCACCGGCGAAATGGACGAGGCGCGAAGCTTCTTCCTCCAGGCGCTCGAGCGTGGCGGCAGTGCGCGCGCGCTCGAGGCCCGAGTCGAGCAAAACCTTGGCATTCTCGCGAACATCCACGGCCAGCTCATCGAGGCGGTGCGGCATTACGAGCGCTCGGTCGAGGCGTACCGCGCGGTCAACGATGAGCACGGCTCCGCGACCGCGTACGTGAATCTCGGCATCGCCCACACGGATTTGCGGCAGTACGACTGGGCCGACAGCTACTTCAGCAAGAGCTCCGACATTGCCGAGCGTGCCGGAGACGTGCACCTGCAGGGCATGTGTCTCGCGAACCACGCCGAGGCGCATTTCCTGCGCGGCCGCTACGACGAGGCGCGCCGCATGTCTGAGGCGGCGCTGGCGATCTTCGATCAGCTCGACTCGCGCGCCGACAAATCCGAAGCCTACAAGCTGATCGGCATGGTGTACCGCGAAACCGGACGGTCCGCGCTCGCGGAGTCGCGGCTGCGCACCGCGATCGACCTGGCCGTCAGCGCCGGCTCCGTCCTCAACGAAGCGGAAGCGGCGCGCGAGCTGGCGTTGCTGATGCAGCTCATGGGCCGCAATCAGGATGCGCTCACGCTCCTGAGCACGGCGCACCGGCTGTTCCGGCGGCTCGACGCGCGCATCGACCTGGTGTACGTCGGCGGCAAAGTCTCCGCGCTCGAAAGCACCTACTTCGACGTCGTGCGCGAGTGGGGCCAGTCGATCGAATCGGCAGACAGCTACACGTTCGGCCACTGCGAACGGGTGGCGCAGCGCGCCCTGGCAGTGGCGCGCATCCTGATGCTCGACGACACCGCCCAGACCACCATCCGCCTCGGCGCCTACCTCCACGATCTCGGCAAAGTGCGCGTGCCCCACGAGATCTTGAGCAAGCCGGGTCCGCTGACGCGCGAGGAGTTCGAGGTGGTACAGATGCATCCCATCTGGGGACTCGAGCTGCTCGCCGCCGTCGAGTTCCCCTGGGACCTGAAGCCCATCATTCGCTGGCATCACGAGCGCTACGACGGCACGGGGTACCCCGACCGGCTGCAAGGCGACGAGATCCCGGTGGCGGCGCAGATCGTCGGGATCGTGGACGTGTACGACGCGCTCACGACGGAGCGATCGTACCGGCCGGCACTGCCGCCCGAAACAGCAATGGCGGAGATCGAGAAATGCCGTAGCTGGTGGTCGCCACCGGTCTACGACGCGTTTTTGAGTGCTAGAGGAGCAGAGCTTCTACCCGATACGCCTGCACTAGCTTCGCGCGCTGCGACCAGCCAAAAACAGTAAAGCGTCTGTCCTGCGATGCGACGAGCGCGAGCGAGTCTCGCTGCTCGTATACGAACTGCGCGGCCGAGAGATGCCGTGTCCCACCGAGCTCCGCCGCGTTCATCATGGTCGGCTGATGGCCGAGGATCGGCTCGCGTACCAGCACATCCTCGACGAACGGCCCGGCCTCGGTGCGGCCGATCTTGGCTCCGAACGCGAGCACATCGTAGCGACCGCTCAGCACGACTGCGCCGTCCACCGCCGTGAGCCCGCCGATCGCGTCGATCGCCTCCCTGAAGCCGGCATCGCGCGAACCCTTGCGGACCAGGTCACCGAGCTTCGAGAACGGCGGCGCCACGGCGTAGGGAACCGAGACGATCGATTTGCGCCAGGCATCGCTGCCGTGCGGCACCACCAGCAGCGAGCCGCCGTGCTTGTGCGCCCGCATCGACAGCGCGAGCGGGAGGAGAACATCGTCCGTGTCCGTTGACGCTTGATCAAACCCGAGCAGCGTCATGACGAAGTCGGGGCACTCGGATGTGATCGTGCCCTCGGCGTCCACGATTTTCACCTGATCCCCTTCGAGTACCGCGACATTCGCGAATTTGCCGTCCGGATCCGCGCGCCGGTGCTTGATGACCAGCAGACCCGGCTCGATCACTTCGACCACAAAGCAGAGCGGCGGGATCGAGCGCGTCGCGCCCCAGACGCGCAGCTCGTTACCATTCGGCCAGACGCCGAGGTGAATGCCCGGCCGCTCGACGGCGGGTGACAGGCGCGTCAGGATGGCCGGATCGAGCGGCAGGGGACGCTCGATGAAGAGCGCGGTACCGCCGGCCGGCGGCGGGAGATAGGCCAGGGAGATCGTCGGGGCGCGGCCCTCCTCCCGCCGCAGACTCGCCCAGAAGGCGGCGCTGATGAGCCGGTCGATCGTTGGCTCGTCGGGAGTCTCGGCGAAACCAGGTGTGGGGGTCCGCTTACGCGCCGCGTCTAAGTGACGGCGAAAGTGCTCGGTTACGACATGGGCGACCGACTGATTCATGTCGCGGAAACTAGTCGTCCTTTCCCCTGTGACCATTCTCACGGTTACCGGCTCCGTCCCCGGGGCATCTTCTACCAATGAAGGCCGCCGTCGACCTGCTGCACGAAGCGCGCTCGCGCGAGCGCGCCGCTTGCCTTCCTGAAGCAATTGCGTGTTTCGAAGCCGCGATCTCCACCGCCGAACGGACGGGGGAGCACGCGGTCCTCGCGGAGGCGCAGCGCCGGCTGGCGGTGGTGCTGTATCACCGCAACGAAACCGACCGCGCCCGTGAGCTGTGCAATCAAAGCTACACGGTCGCGTGCGATCTCAAGAACGACCTGCTGGCCGCCGAGGCGCTCAACACCTTGGGCGGATTGGCGCTCGCCACGGGCGATATAGAGGAGGCGCGGAGCTTCTTCCAGAGAGCACTCGATCGCGGCGGCAACGCGCGCGAGCTGCAGGCGCGCATCGAGCTGAACCTCGGCATCCTCGCGAACATTCGGGGCAACCTGGTCGAGGCCGTGAAGCACTACGAGCGGGCAGTGGAAGCGTATCGCGCGACCAACGACGAGCATGGCTCCGCCAGCGCGTACGTGAACCTCGGCATCGCGCATACCGACCTGCGGCAGTACGACTGGGCCGACAGCTACTTCAGCATGAGCTTCAAGATCGCCGAGCGCGCGGGCGATCCCCACCTGCAGGGTATGTGCCTCGTGAATCACGCCGAGGCACACTTTGCGCGCGGCCGCTACGAGCAAGCGCTCCGCAACGCCGAGTCCGCGCTGGCGATCTTCGACCGGCTCGATTCGCGCAGCGACAAATCCGAAGCGTACAAGATGATCGGCATGGTGTATCGCGAGATCGGTCGACTGCCGCTCGCCGAATCGCGGCTGCGTACCGCGATCGATCTCGCCGTGAGCGCGGGCTCGGTGCTGAACGAAGCCGACGCCACGCGCGAGCTTGCCCTCCTGATGCAGGCCATGGGCCGCAATCAGGACGCGCTGGCGCTGCTCAACTCGGCGTATCGCCTGTACGGCCGCCTCGACGCGCGCATCGAGCTCGTCCACGTCGCCGGCAAAATGTACGAGCTGGAGACGACGTACTCGGAGCTGGTGCGCGAGTGGGGCCAGTCGATCGAATCGGCGGACAGCTACACGTTCGGCCATTGCGAGCGCGTCGCCCGTCGCGCCTTGGCTGTCGCGCGCTACCTCGGCTTGGACGACACCGAACAGACAGCGATCCGCCTCGGCGCCTACCTCCATGACCTCGGCAAAGTCCGCGTGCCGCACGAAATCCTCAACAAGCCGGGCCCGCTGACGCGCGCTGAGTTCGACGTGGTGCAGATGCATCCGCTGTGGGGTATCGAGCTGCTCGCCGCAGTCGAATTCCCCTGGGATTTGAAGCCCATCATCCGCTGGCATCACGAGCGCTACGACGGCACCGGTTATCCCGATCGGCTGCACGGAGAAGCGATTCCCGTGGCGGCCCAGATCGTCGGCATCGTGGATGTGTACGACGCGCTGACGACGCAGCGCTCCTACCGGAAGGCGCTGCCGCACGAGTCGGCGATGGCCGAGATCGAGCGGTGCCGCAGCTGGTGGTCGACGAAGGTGTATGACGCGTTCCTCACTTCGGTAGAGCCCGCCGCAAGCATCGCCAAACTGCGTTAGTTTCAGTCGACTAATTTCCCAACGGAGTGGAGATGCTGACTATCGTGCTGCGATTTGCGCACGTGGGTTTCGGCGCGCTGTGGGTCGGGATGATGGCGTTCCAGGTGTTCTTCCTCATGCCCGCACTCATGGACGTCGGACCCGATGCCGGCAAGGTCATGGGAGCACTGATGAAGCGGAAGATGCCCGTGTTCATGCCGATCTTCGGGCTGATCACGCTCGTGTCCGGGATGTGGCTGTTCTCGCGAATGTCGGGCGGCAACATCGGTGCGTTGATGCAGACGGCGATGGGAAAAGCGTTCGGCTTCGGCGGTCTCATCGCGCTGCTCGCGTTCCTCATCGGCGTCATCGTGATGCGCCCCGCGATGATGCGGACCGCGCAGCTGAGCGAGTCGCTGCCCTCCACGCCGCCGGCGGACCGTCCAGCCGTGCAGGCGGAGTTGCAGAAACTCCGCGACCGCGCGACGCTGCTCGGCAAAGTCGTGATGTGGATGATGCTGTTTACGCTCGCGGCGATGGCAGTAGCGAGATATCTGTGAGCGCGTGCAGAGTGGAACGGTAGCGCAACCGCGGGTCTCGTGACGGTGCTCACGCGGCGCGTGTCGGCCCCCGTGGAACCACTAAACATCTGGAGGTCATCGGGGTCAAAGGAGGCGCACGAAAACCTCAATGGGAGGTGCGCCAATGCAACGCTCTTCGATCTTCCTCGTCGCGGCGCTCGGCGTCGCGGGCTGCGCGCCTGGATACACGAGCGCCTCGTTCGTCTACGCCGAGCCGGCTCGGTACGTGTACGTCGTGCCGGTCGATCGCGTCGTGGTGGTGACGCGCGAGGTGCTGGTCAATCGTGGCTGGACGGTGTATCGCGTCGAGCGCGACGGCCCGAACCGCATCATCTGGGCGCGGCAGGGCGACGATCACATCGTTCGCATCTTCGCGAATCCCGACGGTGAGCGCGTGGTCGTGCGCGGCCTGGCGGAAGAGCGCAACCGGCATGACCGCGGCCGCCATGAAGGATGGGCCAAGCGCGGCGAGCCGCGTGAGATCATCACCGATATCGATGTGAAGCTGCGCGCTCGCGGCTAGCGCATAGCCGTTTTCGGCAGACAACAGGGTCCTTCGGTAAGGTGATCGAGTCACCAACCGGAGGACTCGGTCACATATTAGGGCATCCTCCACGCCTTCGTTCTCGTTCTCGCCCTCGTTCAAGGCGCCGACTCGGTTCCTGCCGAGCGGCGCGCGGCGCGCGGGTGGTACAGCGACGCCAAGTTTGGGATGTTCATCCACTGGGGGGTCTACAGCCAGCTCGGCCAGGGCGAGTGGGTGATGCAGAACCGGCCGATTACCGTCACCGACTATGAGTGGCTCGCCACCACGTTCAATCCCGTAAAATTCGACGCGCGCGCGTGGGTCGCGTTGGCCAAGGCCGCGGGCGTCAAGTACATCACGATCACGTCGCGACACCACGACGGCTTTGCGATGTTTGCGACGCGCGCGACGCCGTACAACATCGTCGACTGGACGCAATTCAAGCGGGATCCGCTGAAGGAGCTCGCCGACGAGTGCCACCGCCAGGGAATCAAGCTCTTCTTCTATTACTCACAGCTCGACTGGCATCACCCCGATTACTGGCCGCGCGGCTCGACCGGTCTCAAGACCGGGCGGCCCGAGAGCGGGGACTGGAATCGCTATCTCGACTTCGTGGATGCGCAGCTCACGGAGCTGCTCACGAATTACGGCGCTGTTGGTGGCATCTGGTTCGACGGCATGTGGGACAAGCCGGCGGCCGACTGGCGCTTGCCGCAGACTTATGCGCTGATCCATCGCTTGCAGCCAGCGGCGCTCATCGTCCCGAATCATCATCAGACGCCGTTGCCCGGAGAGGATGTTCAGACGTTCGAGCAGGATCTGCCGGGCGCCAATACCGCCGGCTTCAACACCACGACAATTGGCCGGTTACCGCTCGAGACCTCGCTCACGATGAACGATTCGTGGGGCTTCAACCTCACCGATCATCATTACAAGTCGACGCGCGAGCTGATTCACTACCTCGTGCGCGCGGCCGGCGTGGGTGCGAATCTGTTGCTCAACATCGGCCCGCGTCCCGATGGCACGATCCCGCCCGAGGCCGAGGCTCGGCTGCGCGAAATCGGTGCGTGGCTTGCGACGAATGGCGGGTCGATCTATGGCACGCGCGCCGGTCCGATCGCACCGAGGAGCTGGGGTAGCACGACGGAGCGCGGAGATACCGTGTATGTACACGTTCTGGATTGGGCTGATCCTGTGCTCGCGTTGCCGTCTCTGGGTGCTGGAAAATGGAAGGCCAAGAGTTGGCCGGACGGGCGGGCACTCCATGTGACGCAATCAAACGAGGGAATGACGGTTGACTTGCCGGTCGGAGACAGTCCGGACAGGATTGTTGTGTTGATCAAGGGAGCTCAATGAGCTGCTGTGAGGCGCCCGCCTGGGCGAATCAGTTCAATCGGCGCAGGGCCGCGCGAGAACTGCGAGACTACCAGCGGCGTGGTCCCATACCGACGACCAGGGCGCTGATCGGTGCCCTGGTCCGCATGGGCGTGGGACAGAGCACGCTGCTCGACATCGGCGGTGGTGTAGGGGCGATCCAGATCGAATTGCTCGCGGCCGGCGCGCGCGGGGCGACGAGCGTGGACGCGGCGAGCAATTACCAGGACATCGCGCGTGCCGAGGCCGAGCGCCGGGGCGTGACCGATCGAATCACCTACCAGCTGGGCGATTTCGTGGAGTTAGCGCCCGAGGTCGCTGCGGCGGACATCGTGACGCTCGACCGCGTGGTGTGCTGTTATGCCCACATGGAGCCGCTGCTCCGACTCTCTGCCCAACGCTGCCGCCGGCTGTACGGTCTCGTCTACCCGCGCGATCGCTGGCTCGCGCACGTGGTGGTCGGCGTGGAGAACTTCTTCCGCCGACTGTTGCGTAACCCGTTTCGATCGTTCATCCACTCGATCAAAGCGATGGATGAGTTGATCCGTGCGCTCGGATTCACGCTGCGGCACACGGTGCGAACGTTCGCGTGGGAAGTCGTGGTCTACGAGCGGAACGGATAGGCTACCGTTCTAGAGCTTGGTGGTGAGCCGCGGCGGCGGATTCAGCTTCTTGAGCACGTACGCCGAGACCGCCGCCAGCACGAAGGTTGCGGCGACGATCAGCGCGCCCGCACCAACCTCCTCGAGGAGGCCGGTGGGCGCAATGCTGGCGACAGGTTGGTTGATCTTCACGAGGACCAGCATGATCGCGCTGAGCAGCGTGGCCCACACCACCGCGCCCATCGCGATCAAGGGCATCGTCTCGATTCCGTGAGGCGATTGGTGGTGCACGACGGCGTACTGCTCCTTCCCCACCCACCAGCGCCACACCGTGCGGGCCAGAATGTACGCGAGCACGGCGCCCAGCACGATCAGAAAGAGCAGCGTGCCGCGCTCGAGGTCGGGGCGCGCCAGGCGACCCGCAATGAGTCCCGGGACAACGTCGGCGAGCGTGCCGATCAGGGGGAACTTGTTGTGATAGAGCGCGACCCCCAATCCCACGGCGATCGCGGAGAGCGCGATCCGTACCATATGCAGCCACGACACACGCCAGCGCGCGCGCTGGTCGATCGCCGCTGACTCGGTGGGCAGCTTCGCAAGCCACGCGCTCGCGGCAGCCTTCCCGCATGCGCGCACGACCCGCAGCACGAACTCATCGAGATTGCTCCAGTATCGCACGTGATCCTTGAAGAGCGAGCCCTCGTTCCAGATCTCGTTCTCCTCGATCCGTTTGTGATCGGTCGTCAGCGTCGGCCCGGACGGCACCGGATCGAGCGATGCATAGATGTCGATCCACCGTCCCAACCCGGGAGGACACCGAACCGTGGTGAGGATGCGCTCCCAGCTCCTCGAGAGAATCGTGAAGATCGACTGGCCGAGGATCGCCAGCGCGACCACGATGGCGAGGCCGGGCGCGAACGGGATCCCCAGTCGCTGGTACGCTTCGTAGAGTGCCAGCATCCCGAGTATTCCCACAACGACGCTCCCGGGAACGGCCACACGCCGCGCACGCGATGCGAGCCGCGGTGCACGCGACTCGAGTCGCGTGGAAAGCCGGACGCCACCGACTCCGAACGCGACCGACACGATGCCCAGCGCGAGCCACAGCAGGGACGCAAGCAGCAGCTTTGCCGGCGACAGATTACCGCTCAGCACTTGAATCGTGAGCCAGCCGGAGATGACCGAGATGAAGACCGACGCCACCATCGCCCGTCGCACCGGGTCGGCCCCAAGTGTCTTCGGCAAGGTCTCCGAGCGCCGCAGCACCGACAGCGGATTGGTCCCCGCGCCGAATGTGATGAGCGTGTCCGGTTGTTTGGCGGGCGGCTCGTTGAGGCCGGCAATGCCGCCGAGGGCTTCGACGGCGACGGCCGCTCCTTGCGAGTGCGCGACGACGACGGTTCGCTCGCAGCGCCGTTGCAAAGCGTCCAGTCCTTCGAGAATCCGGGTCTTGATGAGGCCCGCGCGGATCGGACTCTCGATGAAGACGAGACTATCGCCGACCGTGGCGGTAAAGAGGCGTTGCGCGCTGAGGAGCATGCCGCGTAACGCCGGAATCGGCAGCAGTCCGGCGGCGAGCGCGAGCAACAGCAACAGCAGCACCACCGGCGCGAACAGGAGACCGAGGAAGAGCTTCAGGAGTGCCAGCGTTACGGCGTACCACTTGGGCGTGCGTCCCGACTTGGCCAGCCAGTAGCGCTGCGCGATGTGGGTCGTGAGGGCCCACGGCAGCGCGCGCACACCCCAGGAGAAGAACTCGACGTACGTGGGCGCCAGGAACGACTCGGCCCACCATCCTTCCGCCAGCAGCCAGTGCTCGGTCTTGGCCGCGTGCTCGAGCCGCAGCCGCGCCTCAATGCGCTCGCCGTCGCCGCCCTCGAGATCCTTGCCCGCGCGCTCGACCGTGGCGACAACGCTGCCGTTCGTGGCCTGCGCGATCGCTTTGATGAGCGTATCGCCCCAGCGCGTGATCGTGTCGCCGGCCGGCTGCGTGCCGATCCCGTGAACGAAGAGAATGCCGAGTTGGTGGTGTGCGGTCGCCATGCGGTCTCGCTGCTCGCTTTGCGACAGCACATTACAAAACGGGGCAGGGCACCGCCAGCGCCCGGGCTCGTAGCCCGGGTTACGGTTTGCGAACTCCCGCCGTGACCGTCAGCATCTTGACAGTCTCGTGGCGATCGGAGCTCTGCACCGACGCGTGATCGATGGTGTACGCCAGGGCGAACCAGAACGGTCGGGACGCCAGGTCGTAGGTCACGCCGAACTCGCCGCCTCGAGCAGTGCCCGAGCCGGGCGGCACGTTGACGCTCAATCCGAGCCCCTGCCACAACAGCGCGTGCCCGCGCAGGCGCGCGCCCACGATGGGCGCTTCGGTACGCGCGCCGAGTTGCCACATCGTCCAACGCTCGGCTCCGGCGGGCATGTCGTAGCGGCGGATCAAGGGACCGGCGTGGAGCATGAGCCATGGCGTGGCCACGAACCGCAGCGCCACGGCGCCCTCGACGAGATCGCGCGCCTCGAGCGAGCCTTCCAAGTAGTGGATGCCGAGCTCGAAGCGTCGCAGTCGGGCGCTCGCCGTCATGCCGAGCACAGTCCCACCCGCACTCGGCAACCCGGCTTCGCTGTGCGCTCGGACATTAGCTACCATGCCGCCACCACTTACGGTGATTCTCGTGTGCGTGCGAAACACCTCCGTCGTGTCCGCGGCGGACGATCGCACGGGCGCGGGGACGGGGGGCGGGGGCGCTGGAGCAGGCGATGGCGGAGCCACCGCGAGCTGCGGCGCTTCAACCTTCGTTCGACTCCGCACATCATCGTACATCCGCGTGATCTCAGGCGGAAAAACCAGCGTATCAGGCTGATATCGCGGCGCGAGGACGACGAGGCGGCCGAACACCGCCACAGCGGAGTCGTCGCGTGCGCGATAGTGCTCGGCGGCGCCGAGGTATGTGAGCGCGCGGACGCGGGTCGAGTCGTTGAGGTCGCCCGCCAGGGCGCGCCGCAAGAGGGTGGCGGCGAGGTCGAAGTCGAGATTCTGATACGCGGCGATCGCGGGCGCCACCACATCGCCCGCACTCCGGTCCTGTGCCGCTGACGGAATGGGAGCGGCCACGAGCAGCGCGAGAGCCAGAACGCGTCGAGTCATCGAATCGGCCGCAGCGTGATGCCGGTCATTTTCACGGTCGCGCCCGGCTCAACCGTGACCCAGGTGGTGTGCGACTCGAAGCCGTCGCGCGCGAACACGAGCCGATGCCGGCCCGGCGTCACGGAAATCCCGAGCTGCGGCGTATTCCCGACCACGTGCCCGTCGAGCGACAGCAGGGACCACGGTGTCGAATTGGCCGAGAGGTGACCGGGAAGCAGCGGGCGCGCACGCACTGGTGCTCGGGGCGGCAGGCTGACGGCCGGACGGGCGGACGGGCGGATGGGTGCTGCAACTGGCGCGGCTGGCGCGTGTGGCAGCGCGGCCTGTGATCGTGCCGAGAGACCGAACTCCGAGTCATCCGGATACCACAACATGCCTCGCGGGGCCGGTGCCGACGACCGCCCCTCAAAGGGCGCCGCCTGGTTCTGTGCCCAAACGTAGGCGCGGATCGTCACGAACGTCACACAGCCGATGACGAGCGCAGCGATAGCGAAAACGCGAGTGCGACGGGGGCGCGGCGGTGGCTCCCAGTCGTCGTCCAAGATCAGAGGCTGGCGCGGCTCGATCGGGGTCGTCATAGGCCGCCCACGGTGAACGGCGAGCTCGTTGCACTGGTGAGCCCTGGGGATGATGCGACCAGCGTGCAACCAAGGCACACGCCACTGACGCTGAGGTTGTTGAATGTCGCGATGCCGTTGACGGCGTTTACGCTCCTCTGCCCGTTCAGGACGGCGATGCCGGATCCTTGGAGCGTGACCGTTACGAGACCTCCGAACCCGGTCGCGGTTTGTCCTTGCGCATCGAGCGCCTTGACCTCGACGGAAAACGAGCCGTCGATAAGCAGAGTACCCGGCGGGTTAACCGTAAACGTCAGCTGCGTCGCCACGGGCGGCGGCGGCGGTGGCGGCGGCGGCGGTGGTGGCGGCGGCGGTGGTGGCGGCGGCGGCGGCGGTGGCGGCGGCGGTGGCGGCGGTGGTGGCGGTGCCGAGACGGTCACCGTCTGCGACGCGGGGGTGCTCTGCGCCCCCTGGTTGTCCGTGACCGCGAGCGTGACCGGATAGCTGCCGTCCGCCGAGTACGTGTGCGACGGGTTCCGGGCTGGTGACGTGCCACCATCCCCGAACGACCAGCTGTAGCTCGCGACGGTGCCGTCTGGATCGCTGCTGGTGCTCGTGAAATCGCACCCGAGGCCGCTGCAACTGAACGTGAAACTCGCGACCGGCGGCTGGTTGGGCGGTGGCGGCGGCGGCGGCGGTGGCGGCGGCGGTGGCGGCGGTGGCGGTGGTGGCGGCACTGCCGAGACGGTCACCGTCTGCGACGTGGGTGTGCTCTGCGCCCCCTGGTTGTCCGTGACCGCGAGCGTGACCGGATAGCTGCCGTCCGCCGAGTACGCGTGCGACGGGTTCTTGGCTGGTGACGTGCCACCATCCCCGAACGACCAGTTGTAGCTCGCGACGGTGCCGTCTGGATCGCTGCTAGTGCTCGTGAAATTGCACCC
>QHUJ01000060.1 GCA_003221895.1 Gemmatimonadota bacterium
CGGACGAAGTGCTGTTGCATGCGACTCAGGGCATCTCGGCCCTCATCTGTGTCACGGGTCTCGTCAACGTAGATTTCGCGGACGTGCGCACCGTCATGCAGAACGGCGGCGCGGCGCTGATGGGGACGGGTCAAGGACGCGGCGAAAACCGCGCGATGGAAGCGGCCCAGCAGGCGATCTCGAGTCCGTTGCTCGACAACATCTCCATCGCCGGCGCGACCGGCGTGCTCATCAACATCACGGGCGGCGAGGATCTCACGCTCGGTGAAGTGACGCAGATCAGCGAAGCGATTCACGACGCCGCGGGCGACGAGGCCGAGATCATCTTCGGCGCGGTGAACGATCCCGCGATGCACGGCGAAGTGCGGATCACGGTCATCGCGACGGGGTTCGACAAGACCGGCGCAATGGCCGATGCGCTCGCGGGCATGCCGGCCCGACCGGCGGCAGGGGTGTTGCCGTTCCGCGACCGCGCGACCAAGCCGACGCCGGTGCCGCAGCCAGGATTCAAGCCGCCCGAGACCGCGCCCAAGCGTGGCGGCAATCCTGCGCAGATGCCCCTGAATCCGGAGCTGACTGAGATGGAGATTCCGACGTTCATCCGGAGACAAATGGACTGATGCCGTTGCGGTCATGGGGGCCCGGAGGTGGGGGTCAGGCGAGCCGGTACGTCGCGGCAGGAGCATTGACGGCTGGGATGTTGGTGTGGGCCGCGCACGAGGCGTGGCCGTCGCGCGATGTGATGGTCGCGCTGCCCATCGTGGTCACGAGCGCGTACGACGAATGGGCGGACACCCTTGGCCGCCGGGAAATGCTCTCCGACGTGCTGCAGCGCGCCGGCATCAGCGGCCGCGAATACGTCTCCTTCATGAAGGCCACCCACGTCCTGAATCCCCGGCGCATGCAGCCGGGGCTCATTTTCGAAATCCGCCGCCAGAAGGGCCAGCCCGTCGCGAATCGGCTCGGTGTGCGGCTCGACCCCGAACGGCGCCTCTGGATGACCCGGCTCGGTGGCGACTCCGGTTGGCGCGAAATCATCCAGGACATTCCGTGGGCGACGGAGCGGCTGCGCACCACCGCTGTGATCCAATCGAACTTGTACGACGCGCTCGATGCCGCGATCCCGGACTCGTTCCTCCCGGTGCGGCAGCGCGTCGGCCTAGCCTGGGCGATCGCCGACGTCTACGACTGGGAAATCGATTTCACGCGCGATCTGCGTCCGGGCGACCGCGTTGAAGTCTTGATCGAGCGCCTGGAATCGCCGGAGGGCGAGCGGCGGCTGGGCCGCATTCTCGCGGCGCGGGTCGAGGTCGGTGGGTCGCCGAGCTTCGCGTTCGCGTTCGACCATTACGCCGGGCAGCCCGAATTCTATGATGATCGCGGCCGCTCGCTGCGCCGCGCGTTCCTGCGCGCCCCGCTGCGCTTCAGTCACATCTCCAGCCGCTTCGGTGGCCGCTACCACCCCATTCTCAAGCGCTGGCGAACCCACGAGGGCACCGATTACGCGGCGGCCTACGGGACCCCCGTTCGCGCGACCGCCGATGGCGTCGTGACCGAAGCGGGACGAAATGGTGGCTACGGCAACCTGATCGAGCTGCGTCACGCCAACGGCATTCGGACGCGCTACGGCCACCTGTCGCGCTTCGCGGCGGGATTGCACGTGGGCCAGCACGTGAGTCAGGAGCAGACCATCGGCTACGTGGGATCGACGGGACTGTCGACCGGACCGCATCTGCACTACGAGTTTCTCGTCAACGGCCGCCCGACGAATCCGCAGCGCAAGGATGCCGGCGCGGGCGAGCCCGTGCCCGCGAAGCTGAAGGCGGCGTTCGACAGCACGCGCGTGCGCCTGCTGGCCGAGCTGGAACCCGGTCCCGTGCCCGTTAAACCGGCGCTGGGCGCCGCGGTGGGCGCGGCTCGCGACGACTAACCTTCCAGTCCACAATACAGACTCGTGGAGCTCTATCCCGCCGTCGACATAGAAGGCGGGCGCGTGGCACGCGCCCATGGCCGCGCGGCCGAGCCACTGGTCGCGCTCGCGGATTTCACCCGCGCGGGAACGCGCTGGATTCACCTCGTCGACATGGATCGCGCCTACGGCCGACCGGATAATCTGGAGTTGATCGGCAAGGTCCTGCATGCGGCCACGGTCCGCGTGCAAGTCGGTGGCGGGCTGTTCCGGGAAATCGACATCGATCACATGTTCACGCTCGGCGCCACGCGCGTGGTGATCGGCCCACGCGGCGCGGTCGACGCGGGACTTGTCGAGCGGTTGCTCGCGCGCCACGGCGCCGGCCGGCTCGCCGTCGGCATTGACGCGAAACAGGGGCGCGTCGCGCCCCGCGGCACCACGGACCTTCTCGACATCACGGCGTTGGAGCTCGCGACCCGCGTCACCAGGGCCGGCATCCGTACCATCATCTATAACGAGGTGACGCGCGACGGCGCGCTGACGGGGCCAGACGTCGACGGCGCGCGCACTCTCGCGCAGCTCGGCGCCGACGTGATCGTCTCGGGCGGTGTCGGCTCGCTCGATGACTTGCGCGCGGCGCGCGCGGCGGGCCTGGCAGGCGCCTGCGTGGGGCGCGCGCTGTACGACGGCCGGTTCACGATCGCCGAGGCACTCGCGTGTCTCTCGTAATCCTGCGTGGGATCGCCGTGGTGGCGCTGATTCTGCTCATCTGGAACCCGTCCAGCTCGCGCATCCTGCCGACCGGCGATCAACCGATCGTGTTGCTCGATGCCTCGCTCAGTATGAGCGCATCCTGGAAGGCCGCGCTGGACAGCGTGCGCCCGCTCGCCCGCAGCCGCGCCGTGGTCTGGCGTTTCGGCAGGCGCGTGGCTGCGTTCGACTCCGCCGCGCCCGGCGACGGCGCCACGCGGCTCGGGCCGGCACTCGAGGCTGCCGCGGGTCGCGCGGGCGAAGTCGTCGTCGTGACCGACGGCGCGCTGGATGACGTGGCATCCATTCCTCCGGATCTGCTGCACCGGCCGCGCGTCGTGCTGCTTCCCCGGACTCCGTTCTTCGATGCGTACGTGGCGAGTGTCGAGGGCATTCGGCACCTGACTCGGGCCGATACGGTTCGTCTGAGGGTGAGCTACGGCACGGCCGGGACCCGGGACCCGGGACACGGGAAACGGAACGCCACGCTCGTCGTGAGACTGGGCGATCGGCAACTGCGTTCGCAGCGGGTGTCGCTGCCCGACAGCGGCACAGTCTCGACGGAAATCACGTTTCCTGTTTCCCGGATCCCGTCTCCCGGCTGGTCCGTACTGGAGATCCGCCTGGATGGTGTCGGTGATGCCGAGCCTCGTGACGACGCCCGGCTCTTCGCGATCGAGGTAAATCTCGAGCCCGCCGCCGTCATTTTCGCGTCCCCGCCCGACTGGGAGGTGCGGTTCCTCGCGCGCACGTTGAGCGACGTCGCCCGGATGCCGGTGAAGACGTTTGTCGAGACGGAGGCGGGGCGCTGGCGCGATGCCGCGAGCCTCGCGCCGGTGGCCACGCCGGAATTGGTCCGCGCGGCCGAGGGCGCTCGACTCGTCGTCCTGGCCGGCAATCCGGACCGCTCGCGCGCGCTCATCGCCTCGAGAAAGGGCGCCGCCGCGGCGCGGCTCAGCTGGCTCACGAATGGACAACCGGGTGACTGGTACGTCGAGCGGCCACTGTCGTCTCCGCTCACGGCGGCGCTGTCGGGAGTCGTGTGGGACTCGCTGCCGCCGGCCACCGCCGCCGGGCCGCCTCTCGACGTCCAGGATTCGACCGACGTCGTGGCGTTGACCGCGCGGCTGGCGCGGCGCGGTCCGGCTCGTCCGATTGTCGTCCTCGAGCCGCGCAACGGCGAGCGACGGGCGACCATCACTGCGGGCGGGCTGTGGCGCTGGGCATTTCGGGGTGGCGCGAGTGAGCAGGCGTACCGCAGCCTAGTTGCCTCACTCGTCGACTGGCTGCTCGGCCAGCGGGCCGCGGGAAGCCGCGAACGCGCGATCCTGGAGTCGATCGAGGTCCCGAACGGCATGCCGGTCCGGTGGCACTGGGTCGCCGCGGGTCCACCGCAGCCGCTTGCCGTCACGCTGCGCGCCGGCGATTCCACGCGCACCGATACGCTGCGCTTCGACGCGGCTGGCCGCGCCGAGCTGCTGGTGCCGCCGGGCGTCTATCGCTATGCGCTGAGCGGCGGAACAGAGCAGGGCGTCGTGGCCGTCGAAACCTATTCCGACGAGTGGCGGCCGCGCGCGCCCGTGCTGACGGCGCAGCCGGGCGAAGCCACGGCGCGCCTCGGCTCGATTGGGTTGCGCGACCGCTGGTGGCTGTTCGTCATCGCCATCGCCGCGCTCGCCGCCGAGTGGACGCTGACGATCGATCAGGCTGCGCTCGAGCGCATCGTGGTGGAGCAGCTCGGACCCGCGGCTGCGCCGCTCGCCCGTGCCGAGCAGCCGCCGACGGTCGTGCTGGTGTTCGGCGTCAATGGGACCGGCAAGACGACCACCATCGCCAAGCTCGCGCATCAGCTGGTCCGGCAGGGCCGCAGCGTCTTGCTGGCGGCGGCGGACACCTTTCGCGCCGGGGCGACGGAGCAGCTCGAGACGTGGGCCGGCCGCCTGAACGTGCCGTTCGTCGGCGGGGGGGGGGGGGGGGGGGCAAACTCAGGCACGGGTGGGAAAGCCGATCCGGCTGCGGTCGCATTTGACGCGGTTGACGCTGCGTTGGCGCGCGGCATCGATACAGTGCTCGTGGACACGGCCGGCCGGCTGCACACCGACGAGCGCCTGCGCGAGGAGCTGAAGAAGGTCGTGCGCGTCGTCGGCAAACGGCACCGCGGCGCGCCGCACGAGTCGCTGCTCGTACTCGACGCCACCATCGGCCAGAATGCGGTGCACCAGGCGAAGGAATTCTCGGCCGCCGTGCCGCTGACCGGTCTCGTGATCACCAAACTGGACGGCACCGCGAAGGGCGGCAGCGTCGTCGCACTGCGGCGCGCCGTGCCCACGCCGATTCGCTACCTCGGCACCGGAGAAACGTTGGACGACCTCGAGCTGTTCGATCCCGAGCGCTATGCCCACCGCCTGGTGTCCGAATGACGGGAAACAAGACACGGCAAAGGGGAAACGTACGGCGCTCACGCTGACGAGTCCCGTAAAGTTTCTCAAAGGCGTTGGGCCGAAGCGGGCGGAAGCATTGCAGCGGCTGGGCATTCGGACGGCCGGCGATCTCCTCTACCACGTACCACATCGGTATCTCGACGCCACGACCGTCACTCCCTTGGCGCGAGTGACGGTGGGACAGGACATGACGTGCGTGGGCCGCGTGGTGAGCACCGGAGTGCTGCCGACCCGCCGTGGTCTGCGCGTGTTTCGTGCGGTGCTGAAGGACGACAGCGGCCTGCTCGAATGCGCCTGGCCGGGCCGGCCGTTCCTCGAGCGCCAGATCAAGAAGGGCCAGCTGCTGCTCGTGACGGGCCCCGTGCGCTATTACCACGGCAAGCAACTCGTGCCGCGCGAGTTCATCGTGCTCGCCGAGCCGGACGATGACAGCGAAGGCGATCCCGGGCTCGTGTTGCCGGTGTATCCCGCCACCGAAGGTCTGACCCACCGGCAGATTCGCGCGCTCGTGCAGCAACACCTCGATGAGCTCCTGCCGCTCGTCACCGACCCGCATCCCCCGGCGTTTCGGGCGAGTCACGATCTGATCGACCTGCGGCGCGCGCTCGAGCTGATGCATCGCCCCAAGCGCGTCGAGGAGGCAGAGCAGGGCCGGCGCCGGCTCGCGTTCGACGAGTTGTTCGATCAGCAGCTCGTCCAGGCGCGCGCGCGACATCTCGCCAAGCGCTCGCGCGCCGGGATCCGGTTTGAGCTGAAGCGCGAGCTGACGACCAAGCTCAAGGACCATCTGCCGTTCGAGCTGACGGCCGATCAGCGTCATGCGGTCCGCGAGATCACCGACGACATGACGGCGCCGCTGCGGATGCACCGCCTGCTGATGGGCGACGTCGGCACCGGCAAGACCGTCGTCGCGCTGTTCGCGATGCTGCTCGCCGCCGAGAACGATTATCAGGCGGCGATCATGGCGCCCACCGAGCTGCTTGCCGAGCAGCACGGCGTCGTTCCGGCGGCTTGGACTCGCCGTCATCGATGAGCAGCACCGCTTCGGCGTGGAGCAGCGCGCCGCGTTGGTGGAAAAGGGGGACGCGCCGGATGTGTTGCTGCTGACGGCGACGCCTATTCCGCGGTCGCTGGCGCTGACGCTCTACGGCGACCTCGACGTGACGCAGATTCGCGAGAAGCCGCCGGGCCGAGGCGCGGTGAAGACCGCGCTGCGCACCGATGCGGCGCGCGGCAAGATCTACGAGTTCATCCGGAGTGAATGCGCGGCCGGCAGGCAGGCGTACGTGATCTATCCCGTGATCGACGAGTCGGAGCGCGCCGACCTGAAGGCGGCGACGACCATGGCCGAGAAGCTGGCAAAGACCTTTGCCGAATTCAGCGTCGGCCTGGTGCACGGGCGCATGAAGGCGGAGGAGCGCGATGTCACGATGCGCGCGTTTCGCGACAACACGGTCAACATTCTGGTGGCGACGAGCGTGATCGAGGTCGGCATCGACGTCGCGAACGCGACCGTGATGCTGATCGAGCACGCCGAGCGCTTCGGGCTGGCGCAGTTGCATCAGCTGCGGGGGCGGGTAGGGCGGGGGTCCGCCGCCAGTCATTGCATCCTGCTGTCCGACTCACCCGAGGCCGCCGTGCGGCTGCAATTGTTCACGGAGACGACGGACGGCTTCAAGATCGCCGAGCTCGATTTGCGGGAGCGGGGGATGGGGGAGCTGGCGGGTGCTCGCCAGTCGGGCGGGGTGCCGCTGCGCTACGCCAACCTCGAGACCGACGTGCCGCTGCTCGAATCGGCGCGGCAGGCCGCGGCGGCGATCATCGCTACGGATCCGGCGCTCGAGCGGCGCGAGCACGCGGCCTATCGGGAGCGGATAGTGACCCGATATGAGAGAGGGTTCGAGCTATTTCGTGTCGGTTAAGGTCGCCCGCAGTCGGAGGGCGGCCGATGTGCTGTGACAGCCTTAATCCACCATTGACAACAATAGTTGTCAAGGCTACCATCTCCTCATGCTCGATATCCAAGTCATCGATGATCCAGCGGCGGCGACGGTGGCCTTGGAGCCCATGCGCAGTCGACTCCTCTCCGAGCTGGCGGCGCCCGCCTCGGCGGCGACATTGGCCGCGCGGGTCGGCGTGGCTCGGCAGAAGGTCAACTACCATCTGCACGCGCTGGAGGCGCAGGGGCTGGTGCGGCTGGCCCAGAAACGCAAGTGGGGCGGGCTCACGGAACGGCTGCTCATCGCGACGGCCGCTTCCTACGTCGTTTCGCCGAGCGCCCTGGGCCCGGTCGCCGTCGATCCCGATCGAGAAGTTGACCGGCTGTCCGCGAGCTATCTCATCGCCCTCGGCGCACGGATCGTTCGCGAGGTGGCTGACCTCGTTCGGCGTGCGAAAAAGACGGGCAAGCGCCTGGCGACCCTGGCAGTGGATACCGAGGTGCGCTTCCGGTCGCCGGCGGATCGGGCGGCGTTCACCGCCGAACTTGCCGACGCCATCACGAAACTCGTTTCGAAGTACCACGACGAATCTGCGCCCGGCGGCCGCGCGCATCGCCTGGTAGTCGTCGCGCACCCTCTGCCGCAGAAGGTCAATCCCAAGGAGCTACAATGAGCGTGAAGAAAGAAGCCAACGGTCGCCGTTCCGTTCAGGTCGAATTCGAAGTCCCCGGCACGCCGGAGGAAGTGTGGCAGGCCCTCGCCACCGGCCCGGGTATTTCTGCCTGGTTCGTGCCCACTGAGGTCGAGGAGCGCGACGGGAAGGCGGTCGCCGTGACGTACCACTTCGGTCCGGGCATGGACATCCGCTCCAAGGTGACGGCCTACGATCGGCCCCACCTCTTCGCGCAGGAGGGAGACGGCATGACACCGGGCGCACCGCCGATCGCGACCGAGTGGAGCATTGAAGCGCGCGCAGGAGGGATCTGCGTCGTCCGCTTTGTCCATAGCCTGTTCGCCAGTACGGATGATTGGGACAACCAACTGGAGAGTGCCGCAGGCGGATGGGCGGGTTTCTTGAACATCCTGCGGATCTATCTCAAGCACTTTAGTGGCCAGCGCTCCGCGATCATGCAGGTCACAACTCCCATCGCGAGTACGGAGGCGGAGGCCTGGGAAACGTTGACCGCGGCGTTGGAAGTGAAAGGCGTCAGCGTCGGCCAGCGTTGGAAGACGCCCGCGGGTGTCTCACCGCTCAGCGGCGTGGTGGAGCTTGCGACCGAGAATCCCTACGACGCCCTGCTGAGGCTCGACAAGCCGGGGCCGGGCATAGCCGCCCTAGGCGCCGTCACCTATCCCAGTGGCGATCGCGTGGTGGCGATGAACTTGTATATGTACGGCGATCAGGCGGCCGCAACCGTCGCCCGCGAGACACCGCGGTGGCAAGCCTGGTTCCAGGAACGCTTCCCGATGCCGGCGGAGCTCAAATGAGAAAGCTCAAAATCATCGAACACATCTCGCTGGACGGCGTGATCCAGCACTCCGCCGATGACGGCGATTTTCCCTACAGCGACTGGACTGCGCCCTATCGGTCCCCCGCTGGCCGGGATGCCATCCTTGCCGCGCAGGGCGAGCGCTTCGACCTGCTGCTGGGTCGTCGCACCTACGATCTCTGGTCGGGCTTCTGGCCAAAGGCGCCGAGCAGTCCGATGGCGGACGGCCTGAATGCAGCAACGAAGTATGTCGCGACCCACCGTCCGGAAAGTCTTGAGTGGGGCCCGTTCGAGGGCCTCGGCCCGGACATCATCGCGGGCATTCGCCGCCTCAAGTCGCAGGACGGCCCGGACCTCATCCTCTGGGGCAGCTCCACGCTGACATCGCCGCTGCTCGAGCATGGGCTCGCGGATGAAGTCCTGCTGGCCGTCTATCCGATCCTGTTGGGTACGGGGAAGCGCTTCTTCACGGAGCGAACCCCGGCACGGACATTCGAGCTCGTCAGTACGAAAGCCTTTCCGTCCGGCATCATCCTCAATGCTTACAAGGGCGCCGGGCCTTTGAAGGCCGGGGGCGTTCCTGCTAATGCATCGTAGAGACGCCGTCGCGGCACTTCTGGGTGGCGTCCTGTCGCCGCTGGGGCTCAACCTAGACAACGTTGAGGGCGAACGGACTCCCGCTCCGGACTTTGGTAGCATCGAGCGGCAGGTCGCCGGCCGTCTTGGCGTTGCCGCGCTCGATACTGCGACCGGGCGGCGGCTGGCGTACCGGGCTGACGAACGCTTCGCGATGTGTAGCACCTTCAAGTGGCTGCTCGGCGCGCAGATCCTGTCTCGTGCGGACGCTGGGGCGGAACAGTTGTCGCGCGTGGTGCCCTACGGCGAGACAGATTTGCTGGAGTACGCGCCTGTAACGCGCGCTCACGTGCGGGAGGGCGGCATGACCATATCGGAGCTCGTGAGCGCCGCTATCCGATTCAGCGACAACACCGCGGCGAACCTCCTGTTACACACGATTGGCGGCCCGGCGTCGTTCACCGCGTACTTGCGTCAGCTCGGCGATCGCATCACGCGACTGGATCGCGTCGAGCCGGACTTGAACAGCGCCATCCCCGGCGACGTACGCGATACCACGACGCCCAAAGCGATGGTGGCAAATCTGGGCGTGGTCCTGCTCGGGGACCATCTTGGTCGAGCCGCTCGTGATCAGCTGATCGCCTGGCTTGTCGGTAGCACCACTGGCACCGACAAGCTGCGCGCCGGGTTGCCGGCGACGTGGCGAGTCGGAGATAAGACGGGGATGGGTGGGCACGGCGCCACGAACGATGTGGCGGTCGCTTGGCCAGTGAATCGAGGGCCGGTACTCGTTGCCGCATATCTCGCGGACACGGAGGCGGACGTCGCGGGCCGCAATGACGCCTTAGCGGACGTCGGTCACGCGGTAGGCCGATGGGTACAAGCAGCTTGACGCACCATGCCGCCTAACAGCGCTTGAAGTTGGCGGCGCCCGTAGATTAAGGAACGCATCTTTCTTAGGCAGCGACGACTCTTATGTTGGCAATCCTCTTTGCCATAGGTATCGGATCCGGTGTCGTCGGGCAGATCGCCGGGGATGGCGGGCCGGATTCTGTCCCAACCTGCGAGGTGCGCGGATCTCGCGAGTGGCTTTCGCACCGCAGCAGTCCCTTAGACTCCGTGATCCTCGTTATCGGTGGCAGAACCGCCAAGATCTGCTATAGCCGTCCCAGCGCGCGAGGCCGCGTCGTCTTCGGCGGCATGATCGAATACGGCAAACTGTGGCGGACAGGCGCCAACGAACCAACCGTGCTTCACCTCTCCTTTGCCGCGGAAGTGGCAGGCATTCAGCTCCCGAAGGGGAGGTACATGCTCTTCACGGTGCCCAGGCCGGCGCAGTGGCAGGTGGCGATTTACGCGTCCGAAGCGCACGATGCCGTCGAGATGTTTCGGAGCATGCGTGCGGTTGGGCAAGGGGTAGCGCCGACGGAGGCGCTGATGGAGCCCGTCGAGACGTTCACCATTCGTGGTGTCGACGGTGTCACCGAAGGCGAGTTGCTCCTGGAGTGGGAGCGAGTGCGCGTCCGAATACCCATCAAAGCTCGTGGCTCACCGTGATCCGCCATCGCGCCCGTCGCAGCTTAGGCGCACTCCGTTAGGCAGCCGGCGATCACCATGACCTCGTCTCCCGTTGTGCTTCTGACGGTGTCCGCGATTCCCGTCGCTGTGGTGCGGCGCGTCGTCAAACCGTTCGAGCTCTCACGTGCTGTGCCCGAATGTTGCGGTCTTGCCTGGAAGGCGGTGCGGGCCCAAAACGTGAAGGCCGGGCGCAACATGGCGATCTACTGGGACGGGAGCATCCGTCTGGAAGCAGGCGTCGAGCTACAGGGGCCCTTTGCGGAGGAAGGTGAGGTCGTCCGTTCCGCCACCCCAGTCGGTTCTGCGGCATCCACCACGCACTTTGGGCCCTATGGTGGTCTTGGCGCTGCGCACGCTGCGATTCAAGAATGGTGCGCAAAACACAATCACCGGTTGAGTGGTCCCCAGTGGGAGATCTACGGTCATTGGCAAGAGGCATGGAACAACGATCCGTCGCAAATCCGCACGGACGTGTTCTATCAGGTAACCGTGCCGTAGTGTGCTGGCTGGCGAACACGCGTTTGACGCTGCCGGCGCCCGTCGTCTGTGGTAGAATTGCGTTTGTGAATGTTCTAGTCAGGCGCCGCAGCTTAGCCGCAGTACGTTAGGCGGCAACGAGAATGCCTCTCCTCGTTCGTCGATACTCTATCCAGGAGCCAGGATGCCAGAGACGCTGTTGACAACGACCACCTTCTCGATTGAGGGGTATCGCATCACGGAATACAAGGGTCTCGTCCGCGGCATCATTGTACGATCCCCGACGATTGGCCAAGGGTTCTTTGGAGGACTGAAGCAGATTGTCGGTGGTCAGATCGGGGCGTATGCAGAGATGTGCGAGCAAGCGCGTGAACAGGCGTACGACCTGCTCTTACAGCACGCTCGAGAGCTCCGGGCGAACGCGGTGGTGGGAGTCCGATACGAGAGTTCGGAGGTCGGCCGGCAAGGGTCGGCCACGGAGGTTCTCTGCTATGGCACAGCGGTCGTCATTCAACGTGCGTGAGCACAGCCCACTAAGAGATGAGGCTCCATGAAGCTGAATAGAAACCTCGGGACGCTGCTGCTTGGAATCTGGCTCGTCTTAACAGGTCTTATCAGCTTGATTGATCTGCGCTTCTCAGGACTCGGTACTATCATGTCGGTCCTGGCGCTCGTAGCGGGTCTCCTGATCGTCGTGGGGCGCTGAGTCGGCTGCCCAGCAATTTCACTTGGAGAGTCTCTTGAAAAAGCAGTCTCGGTCTCGTCTTGTCCGTCGGCGTGGCATCAGCCGCATTGATCAACCCTCCACGCGCACGCACGGCTGGTTTGTGCGGGCGGGTTTTCATACGCGGCCAGACGGCACGTCGGCCCCACGCCATCGCAAGTTCTTCGGGGATGTGAGCTATGGCGGAAAACGGCGGGGCTTGAAAGCCGCAGCGCGGTATCTGGCGATTGTGACGCGCCTGCGGCGGAAGCGGGTCCGCACGGTGCGGCGCGCGGCGTAACACGCGCCTGAAGCTAGCGGCGCGAGTAGATTACAGAATGAGTCTTTCTTCCGCGCGCCGCAGCTTACGGGCAGTCCCTTCTAGGCCGGGCCTGGCAAATGGGTAAAGGACGAGGTCCTCGCAAACGCAAAGATCCGGCACCTCAGCTGCCTCCGATCGACGACCAGCCGACCGAGCGACAAACGCAGGACAAAGCGGAACTCGTGCCACCAGCCCGGCGGCCACCTACTGCCGTGGGCGCTGCAACGCCTCCGCTTCCGCCGCGGGAGCCACCACGGCGCGCGCTACCGCCCGGGCAGCCAACACCGCCGCGGCGTTCCGTTCGGGTCCGTGAGCGGTCAGCCCTGGGTGAATTGGTGAACGCTCTGCGAGCTGCGGTCGTATCGCTCATCGATCTCGCGGATGCCGCGGCCGAGGCCATCACGCGACGCACCGCCGGGTGAGATTGGTCTGGGCCGGCCCAACAGGCGCGTGAGCGTGTGACGCCGAGCGAGACAACAGGGGTATCTTGGTTGAGGCGGTTTTCTCGATCACGAAGACTGATGTGTCGCGAAACGGAGCCTGTATATGACGCTGCGGTGGAACGCCCCGTGTGCTGTGCTGGTTGCGGCGGCGGTCGCATGCGGGTCGAGCGACGTCATCAATCCCGACCTCTGCTTCATCCTCGTCGCCCAAGTCGAGCCCGCGGCGCCGGCTCTGCAGCTCGGGGACACCATGACTATGCGCGCGTCGTTTTTCCAAAACGTGGCACCGGAGTGTCTGCCCTCCGACACTACCGTAGCCGGCTTGCGCTGGCTTTCGTCCGATACAGCCGCAATCACGGTCGACGCAGTCGCTGGTCGGCTCACCGCACGACGCCCGGGCTGGGCGCAGATCCTCGTGGTGCCCGTCGGCGGCGGACGGGTGCTCGGCACGACCGTCGCGAAAGTGCTTGAACCACCGCACGCGGAGAGTCTCATCAGCATCGTTACCAACCGCACCTCGGACAGCGTAACAATGATTCTTGCCGACGCGACCGGTGGCATCGTTCGGACCGTCACGCTCGGAGCGCTCGGCTCCACGTGCTGGAATACGCCCTTGTCTGATAGCGTGCAGTACAGCGCGCAGGTATACCTTCCCCTCTCGGGCGCTACGCCAATCGGAACGAAATGGGTCGTCCACGCCGCGCTCGGGGTGACACACACGTGGCTGGCCGACATCGACCCACTGTCTGGGGCCCTGCCCACGTTACACCTTGCCGGGGTGACCCCCGATCGGGGCTGCTAGCGTGGTGATGCGGATTTAGGCATCAGCGTGTCCCCCCCGTGACAGGTCCGCGGCGATCCCAGGTGAAGAAGCATCACCATCGAGGAGTGGCTCTCCAGGCTGCTCGACAGCTTCTGCTGGACCTTCCCAATGTCGTTGAAGGCCGGTCGTATGGCATGCCTTCCTTCCTTCTGAATGGCCACTTTCTCGCGCGCTTCAGGGACGAGGATACCGTGCTCGTTCTGCAACTCGCGACGATCGGCGAGCGCGAGGTCCTGATGGAGCTGGACCCGGGCGCCTTCTTCTATACAGAGCACTATCGGAGCTACCCCGCCGTGCTCGTGCGGCTGGCTGAGGTTGCGGCGCCGCTCCTCACCGATGTCGTGACCGAGTCGTGGCGCCGGGTCAGCGCGCTGCCGCCCCGGCGGCCGCGCAAGCGCGCGAAGAGGTGAAGCTGGCGGCGGCCGGCCTCGGTTGTAGAATTGCCGTTGTGGACGGGAACGAGTAGGCGCGGCAGCCACAACCGAAGGCGGGTACAGAATGTCCAACCTCAAGGCGCAGTCCCGATTGACATCGTTCGCTCCTCAATTCCTGGTCGATGACCTGAAGCGCTCGATGAGCTACTACCAGAGGCTCGGCTTTACGTTCGGCGATCCGTGGGAGGGGTTCTACGCGATTGGAGAGTTGGATGGGTTGGAGCTCCATCTGAAAGAGGCGCCGAAGCACGGCGCCGAACGGCAGCACCGGCGCGAGCACGAGCATCTCGATGCGGCGGCCGGCGTGGACGGCATCGAGGCGTTTTATCAGCAGTGCATTGCCAGTGGGGCAACCATTCTCAAACCGCTACGGCCGACAGCGTGGGGGACGAAGGATTTCTACGTGGAGGACCCGGACGGGTACATCATCTCGTTCGGGGGCCGTCCGGCCGGGAACGAGGCCCCGCGTGCCGACTGACAACTCGATCCCTTCAAGTAACACCGCGGGCGCAAATCTCATCGCTTTGGGCGGCATTGGGCTCGTCGGCTATGGACTGATGTTCCTGATCAGGAATTTCACCCGCTTCATCGAGCTGGGGCTCACGCCGGAGCGCATCGGTGGCACGCCCGAGCAAATCCGGGCCTTTAGTCCGCATCTCTACAACTACATCAGCCACCTCCAAGTGGCCGTGGCGGGGCTGATGATCGGCCTTGGGGTCGCTGTGAGCGCTCTGGCGTGGCGCGGTATTCGCGCCGGGCAGCGTTGGGCTGTCTGGGCTGCGTTCGGTGCGTCCATGGTGGCCGTGGTCGTGGCCGTACCATTGCACTACGTATACGGGCTCGCTGCGCTGGGGCATCTCGGGCCGATCTACCTGGTGGTCGCGGTCTTGCTCGTCGGTACGGTCCTGGCGCAGAAGGCCGTTCGCTGACCTGAAGAGATCGAGGTGAAGAACTGAGCCGTTTGTCTTACGGCGTCACCACCACCGCCAGTCGCGCGTTCTGTAACGAGTACTTCAGCTGGCCCGCAAAACCCTTCCCGTTGGGACGGCGATCGAGCGTCGCCTTGATCCAGGTCAACCCATACCCCAGTTCGAGGCCGGCGTGTCGAGACACGAAGTACCGTCCGGCTGCACCGGCTTCGTACACGGTGGCGGCCATGCGGTCGACCTTGACGTACAGTCCGCGAGCATCGCTCTCCACGTACCACCGATCCCCGAACTGCCAGCGCCCATAGAACCCCAGCGAACCGGTCGGGCCCGTCGCCCCCTTCGAAGCGGCAAACTGGACGATCGCGGTATCGGCGCCGCCGCTCGTAGCGCCCGCGACTGCGTCGAGGTCGAGATGGACAAACAGCGCGCCGAGGCCAACCGCCAGGCCAATCTGGCTTCGCTCGGCCGCGTGAAACGCGTACCGATACGTCAGGAATCCCTGGTCAGACTTGAGCGCCGAGTTGACCCGTAGCCCTTTCGCGAAGCTCGTATCGTTACGTCCTCCGGCGTAAACTCGGTTCCCGGCGTCCCGTCGCTGCGGTCGACCCGCACATGGGATCCCAGCCACACTTGCGTTCCCGATACGGTGAATTGGTATCGGTCATACAGATGGCTGGTCGGCCCCGGGGTCTGCGCCTGGAGCTGGACCGCCATTACGAAGCATGATGTCACGAACAGCTTTGCGCAGATGTTCACGCCCACCTCCGCGATGCCGAGTGTGATGAGTGATTCAAGCTGCGGCCTGCGGAGGCCGCTGACAACTACACTCTCGGGCGCTCGTCAAGCTGACGGCGCCCGTCCTGGGCGGTAGAATACGTTCTACTTCGAGACCTATGCGCGACATCCGTGTGGCGACAGTCCAGTTTCAGCCGGCCGCGGGCGACAAGACGTACAACCTCGGTCGCGTCCGGCACTTCGTGACGGAGGCCGCGCGTGCGGGCGTCGAGATCATCGCATTCCCGGAGATGTGCCTCACGGGCTACTGGCATGTGCGCAAGCTCTCGCGCCGGGCATTCGACGCGCTCGCAGAGCCGGTCCCCGACGCAGCGTGTAGCCGGGACCTCTTGGAGCTTTCCCGCGAGCACGGGATGACCATCGGTGCGGGGCTGCTCGAGCGCGGGACGGACGGGGGCGTCTACAACGCTTATGTCGTCGCCATGCCGGACGGCACGTGGGCCGTGCACCGCAAGCTGCACGTCTTCGAGCACCCGAACATCCGTGCGGGGGACCGATACACCGTCTTCGACACGCCGCACGGCTGCCGCGTGGGCGTGCTGATCTGCTATGACAACAACATCGTCGAGAACGCCCGCGCCACGGCGCTGCTGGGCGCCGAGCTGCTGCTCGCGCCGCATCAGACGGGCGGCTGTAACTCGGTGAGCCCGCGCGGCATGAAGCCGATCGACCCCGGCGTCTGGGCGCGTCGCCATGACGACCCCGCGGCGTGCGAGGCGGAGCTGCGCGGGCCCAAGGGGCGGGGTTGGCTCATGCGCTGGCTCCCGAGCCGGG
>QHUJ01000061.1 GCA_003221895.1 Gemmatimonadota bacterium
GATGTAAACCGGCGCCCAGCCCGAGTTCACGATGTCGACGAGCATCAGCGTGTCGTGATCGGGCAGGTGGATGTAGATGTTGTCGGGCGAGTGATTTGATCCCTGCCAGGCCAGCTCGATACGATTGCCGTCGATGTTCAGAGTGCGGCGGTCCTGGAAGATTTCCTCCGGCGCGGGCCTCGCCGTATCGTTGTCCCGTATCAGGAGCCGTCGCGCTTCCTCATGCCCGATGCGAACGACGTTCTTGCCGAACAGCGACGACGCACCCCCGTGATCGGCGTGGTGATGCGAGTAGATGAGATACTTCACCTTGTTGCTGACGCCGTTGGCGGCGGCGATTTCGTCCACCGCGCGCTGAATGTTGTGGCCAATCGTCGGCGGCGCGTCGAGCAGCACCACGCCGTCTTTGGTGGTTAAAAACGCGCACTGATACGTGGCGTCGGTGACCCAGTAGAGATTCTTCTCCACGCGTCCCACGTAGTAGCCTTGTGCGTTGAGGGCTGGGCCCAGCGCCGATCGAGGGACCGGCGCATAGTCGGGGAGCTCACGGGTGCGGGGACCATTCGAGCTCGGCATTGTCTGGTTCAGCGCCGCGCCGGCGGCGCCGAGCCCAGCGAGCGTGAGAAAAGTGCGGCGCGGGACGTTCGGGCTCACAGCCACTCCTCCTTCTCTGTGGGGTTGAATGAACATTCCTGGATCCGCTCCGTGGCGATCCAAGGCAAGGCAAACGCCGCGCCACGGCTAAACAGTTGGGGAATCGAGACCTCGGTTTAGGAAGCGTGCCAACGGGTTGGCTATTGCCAACCGATCAGCGGGTACGATGGCATTCTCCTCACAATGATTCGTAGGGCTCGTAGATGCGTACGGGGCTGCCTGCGAGGGCCGTTCTCAACTGCGGGCTTGGCATGCCCAACAGCTCCCCTGAGCCGGAGGAGACCTGGGACAGCGCAGCCGTCAAAGCGCCGAGGTTGGCGGCATGCTCGAGCAATGCGGCAGAGTCGCGATAGCGCTCGTAGACGATGCACTCCGAGAAGTCAGCGTTGAAGAACGTCTCGTACTGCAGCGTGCCGGTGTCCTTCGCCCTAACAACGGCGAAAAACTGAGCTTGCAGGTCTTTGAACTCGTGCTGTTTGCCGGGATGAATGTTGAGCCTCGCAACGCCCTTGATCTCGATCATTGCGTGGCCCGCGAAGCGAACAGTTGGCGGCGACGAGTCCAGACGACCGCTGCGGCCACGAGCAGCAGGATCGCGGGCGGTAGAGGCGACTGTCCGAGCAAGAGATTCGTTGCGATGGCGCCGACCATCGTCGCGACGAGTGCCACACCGCCGAACACCGCCACCGAGGGCACCAGCAGAGCAAGTGCCGCACTGACCTCGACGAAGCCTGTGAAATAGCGGAACCACTGCCCGACGCCGATTTGGCCGAACAATGCGACCATCTGGCGCTGGCCGACAAGCTTGGAAATGCCAGCAAACAGGAACACTGCGGCGAGCGCGACTTGGACGACCCACAAAGCGATCCGGCCGGCGCGACCGCGGCGCGCCGGAGCGGTCCCGGTGAGTGTTGGTGGGAACGACATGTTCTGTCTCCTCTCTGACAGTTAGCAGATGAGGATGGCAATTGTCGTTCCGTTGTAAGGTGTCGAGTTCACAAGCATTTCCGGACTGTCGCGCTGGCGAGATCCCGACAATGGTGAAAAGCCGGACAATTCAGAGCCGTTCCTCGGCCGCTATCAAGGCGCGGATGTATGCGGGACAGTTGTGAAGCACCACGCGCGCATCTCTTTCGCGGTCGCGCAGTAAGCGCACCGCTTCACGATCCGCCAAAATCAGGTCGGTCAGGTCGAGAGTTACGACGGCACCTCTCGGCTCTGCATCGATCAACTGACAGAGTTCGCCGACGTTCTCAGTATTGAGGTAACCGCTGATCGTAAAGACCACCGGCCCATCCATTGCGCGGTGAATCTTCAGCAACGCCATACTGCGTGGGGCAGTGCAACTGCCGGGCCACCCACATCATGGACGCTTCGTCCCCATGCGGAAGCGAGCCTTGTCTATGTTCAGCGCTTTGATTCTCGATTCGAGGGTGGAACGCGGAATCCCCAGTCGCGTAGCGGCTCCTGAAGGCCCGAACACACGTCCGCCGCACGCCCGCAGAGCGTCTTCAATGATCGCCTTCTCCTGCGCCGCCAAGGCTCCACCCAAGCCGAGCCGAGTTTCCATCCGGGGCGCCGCGGACAGCCAACTCTCGTCGACCTGAAGATCCTCGGTGTCAGAGACGATCACCGATCGTTCAATCACGTTCTGTAGCTCGCGTACGTTTCCTGGCCATGGATACGCCCGCAGCTGGTTCAGCGTCCGCTTGCTTACGCGCCGGAAGGTCTTCCCGGCCTTCCGAGCGTAGCGCCCGATGAAGTACTCCACCAACACGTGAATATCATCCTGCCGTTCGCGAAGCGCTGGCATTTCGACCGGAAATACATTGAGCCGGTAGAAGAGGTCTTCGCGGAAGGCGCCCTCGACGATCGCAGCCTCTAGGTCGCGATTGGTTGCGGCGATGACACGAACGTCCACATGGATCCGCTCCTGTCCTCCTACCCGCTCGAATTCCCGCTCTTGGAGAACCCGCAACAAAGCGATCTGCATCTCTGGTGACAATTCGCCAATTTCGTCCAGGAAGATCGTGCCACCATCCGCCAGCTCGAACCGGCCCAGGCGCCGCTGGGTGGCGCCGGTGAAGGCGCCCCTCTCGTGGCCGAAAAGCTCGGACGCGATCAGATCGCGCGGAATGGCCGCGCAGTTCACGGCCACAAACGCCCTGGAGGTGCGTTGGGATCGCCGGTGAATGGCTCGCGCCAGGAGCTCTTTGCCGGTGCCGGTCTCGCCGGTGATGAGAACGGTCGAATCGCTGCTTGCCACCTTGGAGACGCGGGAAAGCACGGCTGTCAGCGCTGGCGAAGAGCCAACGATCTCTTCGAACATCGAGGCTTTGTCGATCTCCTCGCGGAGCGCCACGTTTTCCTCTCGCAACCGCTCCTCAGCGCGTTTGCGATCGTCGATATCGGTGCAGGCGATATACGAGCGGATCATCTGGCCGTCGTCGTCGCGCACCGAATTGTACCGAGCGAGAAACCAGCGGTAGCTGCCATCGCCACGGCGCACGCGTTGTTCCGCTTCGAAGGGCACGCCGGTCGATAACGCCCGCTCTGCAAGCGGTTTGATCCGTTCGAGATCGTCAGGATGAGTGTGGGCTCCGCCCTGCCTCCACTCGTCGACGCTGGCGCCGACATACTCAAGACACGTCCGGTTGGCGTACAGGGGCTCAAAGTGTGGTCCGAAGACACAAATGAGTTGTGGCGCGAAATCCAGCGTTTGCCTGAGCTCCATCTCACTCTTGCGCAGCGCCTTCGTTAATTGCCTCTGCTCTTCCTCCGCGACCTTACGTTCCGTAATATCGACTATCGCTCCGATAACCTCGTCGTTTCCAGCTCCGTCGCTCACTCGATGCGCAAGATCGTGGAGATGCCTTATTGAGCCATCCGGCATCAGGAGTCGATGTTCGTAGTCAAACACACTGCCATCCTGCGCCGCACGCTCTAAGGCGGTTGCGACAAGGCCCAGATCGTCGGGGTGAGATCGCTGCAGGATCAGCTCCGGCGTCGGCTGCGTGTCGGGTGGGTAGCCGTAGATACGGGCGGCTTCCTCAGACCAGAAAATCCGCTGCGTACTTGTCTCCATCCCAACGAACCCGGTGCGACTGAGCCTCGCTGCATCCGCTAGGTAGGCCTTGCTCCGGCGAAGTTCGACTTCGGCTTGCTTCCGCTCTTCGACATCGAGGTTGACCCCAATCCAACCGAGCAGGATTCCATCATTCTTTCGAAGAGGCTCCGCACGACTCAAGAACCAGCGGTAATTCCCCTCGGCGCCACGGACTCGAAACGTCATTTCACCTGGGGATCCCGTCCTCAGACAGTCGGACCAGACTTTCCGGGTCGCTTCTCGATCGTCCGGGTGCAACATCGGAAGATGGGAATCCCAAGCCGCCCCGCTCTCTATGCCGAGTCGAAGCGGATGATCCTTCGGAAGTCCGAGGTATTCTGCCGATCGTTCGTTGACAAAGGTCAGAGCGCCCGAGGGGCCGGCGTACCACGTGTACGCGGGAATCACGTTCAGGGTGGCCCGTAACTGCGCTTCAAAAGGCTGGTCCATTCGATCTGCTCCCGTCCGGCTCGCTGTCCAGTATTTCGCCATTGCTTAATTATCGCCAGTAGACGCGGATGAGGACGTCATGTGATACCAACAGCTTACGAGCTGGACCGGCAATTGCCATCTGCCTTCGTGAATCCATCGTGCTAAGACCATACCGCAGCGCGGCACCCATCCCCTTTCCAACATCGAGGACACCACACATGTCCAACGACGCGAAGATTTGCCGTGCCAGCCGCGCTTTCGTGATGATGTTGCTGGCGACATCGCTGTGTGTCGCAACAGAAGCGCAGGCCCAGAACCTGCCACCGCTTGCAACGCATCTCAATCCGAGCGAAACCGCGCTTATTCTCGTCGATTACCAATATCCGTTCACGAATCCGGCGGGCGACAGTTACGCCGTGGTGAGAAAAGACATTGAAGGTGGAATGCTGGACCGGACCGTCAAGTTAGTCAGGAGAGCGCGTGAGCTCGGCGTTTGGGTCATCCACGTTACTGAGGGCTACACGGGGGATTATCGCGAGCTCGACCCCACTAATCCTGGCGGTTTTCATCGGTTTGGAATCCTAGCGCAAGCCTTCAAGACCGGCACACCGAAGGCGGCTTCCTATCCTCCGCTGGTTCCCGGACCGAATGATAAGGACCTGATTTTGGCGCCGCGCATCCAGACTTCGGCTTTTGGCGGAACCGGTTTGAATGAGATTCTTCGCTCACGCGGGATCAAAAACATCGCCGTGGCCGGGTTCACCATCGACGTGTGCGACTATGCGACGGTGACGGCCGGCTATGATCTCGGCTACCACGTTTATGCGCTTAAGGAGTCCATGGCGGGGTATACCCAACCGCTGTCTGAGATAATGCTGCATAGCGTGTACATCCTGTGGTCGCAGGTCCTCAGCAATGAGGACTTCATTGCCCTGGCGTCGCCAGAGGGCAAGGCAACCCGCTAGGCGTGTCCTCCAGCCGACAGCTCAGCTTCGAAGCCGAAGCGCTGGTTCACCTCGGCGCGCTGTTCCGGGTCGCGCTCCGCTTTGTGGGAAACACCGCAGACGCGGACGACCTGGTGCAGGACACGCTGTTCCGCGCGTATCAGGCCTGGGATCAGTTCGCGCGCGGCACCAACGCGAAAGCCTGGCTGATCACCATCCTCCGCCATGTGTTCATCGACGCGTACCATCGCGAGGCCCGCCGCCGACAGATTCTGAGCTCCGCCCCCCCGCCGTCGGACGACGCACGCGTCCCGTTCTTCGATGACCTCGTGGACGACCAGGTGGTCCACGCCATCGACGCACTGCCCCTGCCCTATCGGGAAGTCGTCGTGTTACGCGACATCGAAGACCTGCATTACGCCGAAATGGCGACCATGCTCGGCGTTCCGGTGGGGACCGTGAGGTCGCGCCTGTTCCGGGCGCGCGCGATCCTGCAAGAGAAGCTGCTCGACTACGCGGTGAGCACCGGACTGATCAAGCGATGAGCGTTGATCATCCCACCCGGCTGGTGAACTGGTTCACGTCGAAATAGTCGCGCCAGGCTTTGATCTTGCCGTCCCTGACCTCGAAGGTCCCCATGACGGGCAACTCGAACGACTTGTTAGGAAGCTTGAAGACGTCCACCCGCTCGGTCATCACGACCGGACCATTTGCTGCAATGTTGATAATGCGGAAGTCGATGCTCTCGACAGGCACAACCCCCGGCGCAGCGGTTTTGCCAGGACGGATGAACGATCCGATATTCTTCCCGATGGCCTCTCTGCCGATGACCGGCGCAAACGGGATATTGTGGTAGACCGCGTCGTCGGTGAAAAATGCGGCCAGGTCGGCGGTCGCCATGTTGTTGCCCCACGCCGCGCAGAACCTGCGCACTACATCGATTGGGCTCTCCATCTCGCTCCTCCTGTGGTCGATCCTGGCGGCACTCGGCGGGGCGCCCATCAATTCCAGCCCCGCTGCTGACGCTAGTCCGGCACCACCGGTCGCGGCAGCCGCAAGCATGAACGTACGGCGTGAGACGAGGCGGGCCGGTACTCCGGTTCCGTTTTCTGAGTCGTTCTTCAGGCGTTGCTCCGGAATGTGGTCGGGCTTAGCGAAGCTTGAACACCGAGATGGTGCCTCCCTGAGGCACGTTGAACTTCGTCCCTTGGATCTTGTCGATGCCGTTTTGCAGACCTCGCGCGTCAAGATCCCAGCCCGTCGTGACGGCGACGTATTGTTCCCCATCGACCTCGAACGACGTTGGAACACCGATCGCTCCAGAGGGTAGCGGGAAGCTCCAC
>QHUJ01000062.1 GCA_003221895.1 Gemmatimonadota bacterium
ATGCGGTCGTTCCGATCGGCGGGGTGGGTCACCGCCCTTTGCGGCGGCTATTAATGGAAGCACGGGTGCCGCGCAGCGAGCGGTCGCGCTATCCCGTTGTCAGTCGTGGCGAGACGATTCTCTGGGTGCCGGGCATCTGTCGGAGTAGGGAAGGGCTGCCCGAGCCAGGAACACAAGCGGTGAGGTTGGATGTTACAGAGTTCGACTCAGCTCAAGCAGACCGGGGGACGTGAGCTCAAGCGGATCGTCTTCGACGAGGAGACGATCGCCGAACGCGTCCAGGCGTTGGGCCGCGAGATTACCGAGGCGTATCCCGACGGCGATCTGCTGGTGCTGGGCCTGCTGAAGGGCAGCTTCATCTTCTTGAGCGACCTGGTGCGGCGCATCGAGCGGCCGCTGCAGGTGGACTTTCTCGTAGCATCGAGCTACGGCGAGGGAACGGTGTCGAGCGGGGACGTGCGATTGGTGTACGATCCCGAGACGGAGCTGGAAGGGAAGCATATCCTGCTGGTCGAGGACATCATCGACACCGGCAAGACGCTGAACAAGCTGGTCGGGCTGTTACGCGAGCGCCGGCCGCGAAGTCTGGAGATATGCGCGTTGTTGCACAAACATGTGGCTGAACACTTGGAGCTGGAAGCGAAGTTCCTGGGTTTCGATGCGCCACGGCTGTTCCTGGTCGGTTACGGCCTGGATCATGCCGAGAACTTCCGGCACCTTCCTTATATCGCGAGTCTGACGTAGATGGCCAATCGTCTTCCCCCGCCCCCGCGGGAATTCAACTGGGCCCGGATGCTGCGGACGCTCTCGTTCTGGGCGCTCCTCATCGTCGGGACCATCGCGCTGGTGCAGCTCGCTTCGAGCCGCCGCCGCGAAGAAGCAGAAATCACCTACTCGAACTTCATCGAAGAGCTGAACGCCGGAAACGTGCAGGCGGTGGAGATCGCCGAGCGCCAGAGGGTCCGCGGCACGTTCCAGCGGCCCGTCGTCGTGAAGCGGCAGACGGTCGAGCGGTTCAACGTGCTGCTGCCCTTCGAGGCGGACGACAAGTGGGTCGAGTCGCTGAGCGCCAAGGGCGTGGACGTGCGTGCGCGCGAAGCCGGCCAATCGTTCGGCGTCGTCCTGCTGACGTTCCTGCCGTACCTGCTGATCTTCGGCCTCGTGATCTTCATGCTCCGCCAGATGCAGCAGGGCGGAAACCGCGCGTTCGCGTTCGGCAAGTCGAAAGCCAAACTGCTCGCCGGTGACACGCCGAAGGTCACGTTCGCCGACGTCGCGGGCTGCGACGAGGCGAAACAGGAGCTCGAAGAGATCATCGACTTCCTGAAGGACCCGCAGAAGTTCCAGCGCCTGGGCGGGCGGCTGCCGAAGGGCGCGCTGCTCGTAGGACCGCCGGGAACCGGCAAGACGCTGCTCGCGAAAGCCGTCGCCGGTGAGGCGGGCCGGCCGTTCTTCTCCATGTCGGGCTCCGACTTCGTCGAAATGTTCGTCGGCGTCGGCGCGTCGCGCGTGCGCGACCTGTTCGAGCAGGGCAAGGCGCACGCTCCCTGCATCATCTTCATCGACGAAATCGATGCCGTCGGCCGCCACCGCGGCGCCGGCCTGGGCGGCGGGCATGACGAGCGCGAGCAAACGCTCAATCAGCTCCTCGTCGAGATGGACGGCTTCGAATCGAACGAAGGCGTCATCCTGCTCGCGGCCACGAACCGACCCGACATTCTCGATCCCGCGCTGCTGCGGCCGGGCCGGTTCGACCGCCAGATCGTCGTGGACATGCCGGATCTCAAGGGACGCGAGCAGATCCTGCGTGTGCATGCGCGCAAGATCCCAATGGCACCCGGGGTGAACCTGGAGCGCATCGCGCGCGGCACGCCGGGGCTCGCGGGCGCGGAGCTCGCCAACATCATCAATGAGGCGGCCCTGCTTGCCGCGCGGCGCAACAAGTCGCAGGTGGATGCGCAGGATTTCGAAGATGCGAAGGACAAGGTGATGCTCGGCCTGGAACGGAAAAGCCGCGTCTTCTCGGACGAAGAGCGGCGGCTCGTTGCCTATCACGAGGCGGGGCATGCTCTGGTGGGCCTCTCCGTGCCGGGCGCCGACCCGTTGCACAAGGTCACGATCATTCCGCGCGGCCGCGCGCTGGGGCTGACGGCCTATCTGCCGGAAGAGGAGCTGCACAAATACACCAAGCAGTCCATCGAGTCGCGGCTCTGCATGGCGTATGGCGGCCGGGTGGCCGAGGAGCTGGTGTTCGGGCCCGAGAAGGTGACGACTGGCGCGGCGCAGGACATCCAGCAGGCGACGAACATCGCCCGTCGCATGGTCACGCAATTCGGCATGAGCGAGGTCATCGGTCCGATCGCCGTGGGCGACCGCGAGCAGGAAATTTTCCTCGGTCGCGAAGTGGTGCAGCGCCGCGAGATCTCGGACCGTACGGCGCAGCTTGTCGACGAGGAAGTGAAGAGCATCCTCACCCACGCGTACACTGAAGCGGGGCGGATCCTCAAGGAACGCCGCGCGGCACTCGATCGGCTGGCAGCCGCCCTGCTCGAGCGCGAGACGCTGGAGCGCGAGCAGGTCGAGATGGTGGTCGCCGGCCAGCCGTTGCCGCCGTACGTGCCGCCTCCGGCACCGACGCCACGTGCCGAGAGCGAGCCGGAAAAAGAGAAGTCGCAGGCGGCGAGGGCCTCCGGTGTGCTGCGCAATCCGCCGCCTGAGCCTGCTGGGGCGTGAGCGTCACTCCGACCGCAGACCTTTCGAAGCTCCGAATCAATCGCGACGACCCACCGCCCGGGGTAAAGCGGGCGCTGGGTCGCGTGTTGTGGCTGGCTGGCGCGGCGGTTCTCATCTTCGTCGTGGGCGCGCTGCTGTTGCGGCGGGGCGGCGCGGTGCCGGTGCAGGTGGTGACCGTCAGTGCGGCGGCGGGCGGCGAAGGTTCGGCGAGTGCCGGTGGCGGCAGCGTGGCGGTCGTGGCGAACGGCTACGTCGTGGCGCGCACCAAGGCCGCCGTGTCCGCAAAGATCCCCGGACGGCTTGCGTTCCTCAACGTCAGCGAGGGGTCCAGCGTTCAGAAGGGCGACATCATCGCCCGCCTCGATAATGCCGACTACGCCGCGGCCGTCGGCCAGGCGGATGCGCAGGTGGCGAGTGCGAAGGCGACGCTGATCGAGGCGCAATCGGATCGCGATCAGCTGCAGCGGGAATTCGTGCGCGTGCGCGACATTCACACCCAGAATCCCAATCTTGTCTCGACGCAGGAAGTCGAGAACGCCGACAGCAAGGCGCGGCAGGGCGACGCGCGTGCCGAGGCACAGCAGGCGCGCGTCGCTGCTGCGGCTGCGGCGCTCCGCGTCGCGCAGGCCAATCTCGAGAACACCTACATCCGCGCGCCGTTCAGCGGCACGGTGCTGCGCAAGGAAGCCGAAGTCGGCGAAGTGGTCGCGCCATCGGTGGGTGGTGGCCTGACCCGTGGCGCGGTCGTGACGATGGCCGATCTCGCGACGCTCGAGGTCGAAGTCGACGTGAACGAGGCGTACATTGCGCGGATCTCGAACGCGCAGCAGGCGCGCATCACGCTCGACGCGTATCCCGATACCACATTCCGCGGCCTCGTGCGCCAGGTCGTGCCCACGGCCGATCGCCAGCGCGCTACTGTGCAGGTGAAAGTGTCCATCGTCGATCGTGACCCGCGGATTCTCACCGAGATGGGCGCGAAGGTGGAGTTTCTTCAGGCGCCGCGGGCGGCCAATGCCGGTACTCAGCAGCCTGTCGCGCGGCCACGGATGATCGTTCCCGCAGAAGCCGTGCGTTCCGAGAATGGCCGTGACGTCGTGTGGGTTGTTCGGGACGGGCGGTTACAAAGTCGTGACGTTGACGCTGGCCCGGTCAGTGGTAATTTCCGCGAGATACGTTCGGGTTTGTCGGGCGGCGAGCAGCTGCTCGTCGGTGGTATTGAAACTCCAAAACAGGGCCAACGCGTTAGAGTAGGTCCCTAGCGGGCATGATCAATGATCAACGTTCAATGATCAATGATCATTGATCATTCGACATTGAACATTGACATTGGACATCCGCCGTATGGCGCTAGTCGAGATTCGCGACGTTGACAAGTCGTTCCAGCGCGATACCCAGCGCATCGACGTCTTTACGGGGCTGACGCTCGACATCGACGCGGGCAGCTTCACCGCGCTGATGGGGCCGTCGGGCTCCGGAAAATCGACGCTGCTCAATCTCATCGCCGGACTCGATAAGCCCACCCGGGGCACGGTGCGCGTGGGTGGCGCCGAAGTGAGCGCGATGAGCCCCGGTCAACTGGCGGCATGGCGGTCGAGCAACATCGGGTTCGTGTTCCAATCGTTCAACCTGCTGCCCGTGCTCACCGCGTATCAGAACGTCGAGCTCCCGCTGCTGCTCACCCGGTTGTCGGGCAGGGAACGCAATGAGCGCGTGAAGATCGCGCTCGACGTCGTGGGACTCGCCGACCGCGCCGATCACTATCCCCGCCAGCTGTCCGGCGGACAGGAGCAGCGCACCGCAATCGCGCGCGCGATCGTGGCCGACCCGACCGTCATGCTGCTCGACGAGCCGACGGGCCAGCTGGACGCCAAAAGCTCGCAGGAAGTCCTGACGCTGCTGCAGCGGCTGAACAACGAGTTCAACAAGACGATCATCATCGTCACGCACGACGCGCATGCCGCCGAGCGCGCCAAGACGATCCTGCATCTCGAGAAGGGCGACCTGATCGAGAAGCCGCGCGTGGCGGCGGCCGCCCGGTGAAGTACGTCCAGCTGGTTCTCGCCAACCTCGGCCGCCACAAGCTCCGGTCGATCCTGACGATCGCGAGCGTGGCGCTCGCGCTGTTCCTCTTCGCCTCGCTCCGCAGCGTCACCACGACGATGGCGGCGGCGGCGCAGTTCGGCGGCGCGCGACGCCTGGTCACGCTCAATGCGACCGGGCTCGTGTTTCCCCTGCCACTCGCGTACGGCAATCGGATCAAGGCCATGCCCGGCGTGACCGGGCTCTCCTGGGCGAACTGGTTCGGCGGCCGGTACGGCGACGGCAAGAACTTTTTCGCGAATTTTGCGGTCGATGCCGAGTCCTATCTCGCGCTCTATCCCGAGATCGTGATGCCGGCCGATCAGAAGCAGGCGTTCCTGCAGGATCGCACCGGCGCGATCATCGGCGACCGTTTGATCAGTCAGTTCGGCTGGAAGCTGGGGCAGAACGTCACGCTGCAGGGAACGATTTTCCAGGGTGACTGGACGTTCAAGATCGACGGCGTCTACCACCCCACCGATCCCGCGATCGGCGACAACGTCCTGATCTTCCATCACGACTACTTCGACGAGCGCATCGGCCGGGCTGGGATCGCCGGCTGGTACATCGTCGAAATCGACGATCCCGCGCATGCGCCGCAGATCGCCAAGGCGATCGACGACCTGTTTCGCAACTCGAGCTCGCCGACCAAGACCGGCACGGAGCGGGAGTTCCAGGCGACCTTCGCGACGATGTGGGGCAACGTCAGCTTCCTGATGAGCACGATCGGCCTGGCCGTGGTCTTCGCGATCTTGCTGGTCACGGCGAACGCCATGATGATGAGCGCGCGCGAGCGCACCGGCGAGATCGCCGTGCTCAAGACCGTGGGCTTCTCGGACCGGCTGCTGTTCACTCTGGTGATGGTCGAGGCGGGCGCGCTGGCGCTGACCGGCGCGGCGATCGGCCTCGGCGGCGCGACGCTGTTGTATCCGGCGATCAAGTTCAACGGCGCCGGCTTCCTGCCGGGTTTCAAGGTAGCGACGAGTACGTTGATCATCGGCGCACTCGTAGCCCTCGGCCTGATGCTGGCGAGCGGTCTCGTGCCCGCGCTGCGCGCGGCCCGCCTGCCGATCGTCCAGGCCCTGCGGAAGGTCGAATGATTCCCATCGCCTACAACGTCCGCAGCGTGGTACAGCGCCCCGTCTCCACCGCGCTGACCGCGCTCGGCGTCGGCCTGGTCGTTGCGGTATTCATCGGCATGCTCGCGCTCGCCAACGGCTTCAGCGCGGCGCTCGCCAAGACCGGGTCGAGCCGGAACGTCCTCGTGCTGCGCAAAGGCGCGGACTCCGAGCTCTCGAGCGGGCTCGGGCGCGACGTGTCGAGCATCGTGGCGGCCGACCCGCACGTCGCGACCGGCGCCGATGGCCGGCCGCTCGTGTCACCTGAAGTGTACGTCCTGATTCCGCTCGCGAAATCGTTCGACACCACGCAGATCGCCAACGTCGTCGCGCGGGGCATCAGCGACCAGGCCTGGCAGGTGCGCAACAATGTCACGGTCACCGCAGGTCAAAAGCCCACCTCGGGCCGCCCGGAAGTCTGCGTCGGCAGCCGGTTGACCAAGCGCTTCCCGCACACCGGCATTGGTCAGACGCTGCATTTCGCCGGCCGCGACTGGAGTGTGACGTGCCACTTCACCGCCGCGGGCTCGGCCTTCGAGTCGGAGATCTGGGGCGAGAACGAGCAGTTCATGCCGGTCTTCCGCGGCGAGGTGTTTCAGTCGATCACGTTCCGCCTCAAGGATCCCGGCTCGTTCGCGGAGGCGCAACGCGCGCTGCAGGCCGACAAGCGGATGACGGTCGATGCACACCGCGAGTCGGAGTTCTACGCGCAGCAGTCACAGCTGTTGGGACGCATCCTCAGCTTCCTCGCGGTGATGATCACCGGCATCATGGCGGTCGGCGCCGTCTTCGGCGCGATCAACACGATGTACGCGGCCATCGCCTCACGCGCGCCCGAAATCGGCGTGCTGCTCACGCTCGGCTTCAGACCCTGGACGGTACTCGTGAGCTTCCTCGCCGAATCGGCGTTCATCGCGGCGATCGGTGGATTGCTGGGATGCCTGTTCTCATTGCCGCTGAACGGCATCGTGACGAGCACCACGAACTGGTCGAGCTTCAGCGAGATTGCGTTCAGCTTCCGCGTGACTCCGGCGCTGCTGCTGGTCGGCCTGGTCTTCGCAGTCGTGATGGGCATCGTCGGCGGGTTCTTCCCGGCGCTGCGCGCGGCTCGGCTGCAGGTGGTGCAGGCGCTCAGGTGAAAGTCACCGCGCTCGCCGCGCACACACCGGAAGCGGTGCGCGCGGCGCTCGCGGCGCGTGGTTGGGAAACGCAGCCCGCCTGGTTTGCCGCGACCGGCATCGAGCCTCTCGTCGTGCTCATCGAAGAGACCACCGAAGACGAGCGCGAAGCGCTGGTCCACTGGGCCGCGAAGTCCGGCGCCGACGTACTCACCGGCGAGGGGTGGGCGCTCCTCGCCGGCGCGGCCAGCCGGCTGGCGCCGCTGGCGCGGTACGACCGCGCCCCCGCCGAGCTGCGTCGCCTCGCGCCGGCGCTCGGCCGCGTGCTTGCAGCGCGCGCCGAGCCGCCCCGGTCCTGGACGATTCGCGACGCCGAGCTATCGCTCGAGAAGCCGGTCATCATCGGCATCATCAACGTCACTCCGGATTCTTTCTCGGACGGTGGGCATCTCGCGTCGGCAGAGGCGGCTATCGAACACGGCGCGCGGCTCACGGCGGACGGCGCACGCCTCTTGGATGTCGGCGGGGAATCCACCCGCCCCGGCGCCACCCCCGTCCCTGCGAAGGAAGAAATCGCGCGGATCGTCCCGGTCATTCGAGGACTCGTCGCGCGGGGCCTCGGCCCCGTCTCGGTCGATACCCGCAAGGCCGAGGTGGCGCGGGCGGCGCTCGACGCGGGGGCGGCGGTCGTCAACGACATCTCCGGCCTGCGTTTCGACGCGGGACTCGCGGCGGTGGCCCGCGATGCCGGTGCCGGGGTCATCTTGATGCACGTGCGCGGCACGCCCGCCACGATGGACGACCTCGCGAAGTACGCTCATGTCGGTCCCGAGGTGGCGGCTGAGTTGGCGGCAACGGCGGCAATGGCGGAAGGGGAGGGTATCCCTCGGGAACGGATCGTGATCGATCCCGGGTTCGGGTTCGCCAAAACGGCGACGCACAACTTTCGTCTGCTCGATGAACTGGCAACTGTGGTCGCGCTTGGCTATCCTGTAGCCGTCGGCCTGTCGCGCAAGCGGTTCCTGGGAGCGGCGACGGGGCGGCCCGTGGAGGATCGCGATCGCGCCACGGCCGTTGCGTGTGCCCTCGCCTGGGAGCGGGGAGCGCGGCTGTTCCGGGTCCACGACGTCGCACTGACACGCGAAGCCCTTGCACTGGCGAGCGCCACGACCAATCCACCGTGAACGTAGACGCCTTTAAGTTCCTGTCCCCCAGGCTCTGGCCGGATCTCTTCGAGATCCTGCTCGTCTCGTTCGTCATCTACCGGTTCCTCCTGTTCCTCGTCGGCACGCGTGCGCTGCAAATCGTCGTCGGCCTCGTGATCCTGTCGCTGACGTACTTCGTGGCGGTGTTCGCCAAGTTCACGATGATCAGCACCCTGCTCGGCGTGATCTTCACCTACGGCGCGTTCGCCGCCGTGGTCGTGTTCCAACCGGAGCTGCGCAACGCGCTCGCGCGACTCGGCCAGTCGCAGCTCATGCGCGCGTTCTCGCGCGGCGATCGCCAGTCGGTGGCCGAGGAGATCGCGGAGGCGCTCGATCGGTTATCGCGGGCCGGCACGGGCGCCATCATCGCGGTCGAGGGCGACATCGGGCTCGAGGAGTTCATCACGACCGGCGTGCCGATGGAAGCCAAGGTGTCGGCCGATCTGCTGACCACGATCTTCACGCCATACTCGCCGCTCCACGACGGCGCGATCCTGATTCGCGGCGACCAGATCATCGGGGCAGGGTGCGTGCTGCCGCTCACGCAGTTCAAGGTCGCCGACAAGTCGCTCGGGACGCGCCACCGCGCCGCGATCGGTCTCTCGGAGGAGACCGACGCCACCGTCCTGGTCGTG
>QHUJ01000239.1 GCA_003221895.1 Gemmatimonadota bacterium
GGCATGGCTGAAGCGGAGATCGCGCTGCAGGCGCTGCGCTCGGCAAACGGCAACAACTCGCCCGCGTCGCCGGAGTACGGTCAGGGGAGCCAGCTGTTACAGCTGGCGACCGCGGAATTCGATCAGCAGAACTACGCCGGCGCGCTCTATCTCGCGACGGAAGCGAAGAACGCCGCGGCGGCGGGGCAGGGGCGCGTGTCGAGCAATGATCGCACGTCGACGCGGAAGGGCGAGGTGCCGTTCGCGCTGCCGCTGCCGCTGCAGACCACCGGCCGCGCGAACGTGCGCGAAGGTCCGGGCGCGAACTTCAAGGTCATGTTCACGCTGGAGACCGGCGTCCCGATTGTGGCGTATTCCTACGTGGAGCAATGGGTGCGCATCAAGGATGGCAACGACCGGCCCGGCTGGATTCACCAGAGCCTGATCGACCGGCGCCAGTAGTCGCTTACTTCGCGGGAACTTTGGGACGCGCCGCCGCGATCACCCGATCGCCGCCGGCGCGTTTGGCGAGGTACAGCGCGGCATCCGCTTCGGCGATCAGCTGTTCGGCGGTGTCGCCGTGCATCGGGAACGCGGCGATCCCCAGGCTCAGCGTGATCTTGCCGTCGGGCAGGCGCTCCGTTGCGAGCTTCTTGCGGATCCGCTCTGCGAATTGCGTTCCGCCTTCGAGCTCGGTCTCCGGCATCATGATGAGGAATTCCTCACCGCCGTAGCGGGCGACGAAGTCCACGTCGCGACTCGCTTCCCGCATGATCGCCGCGGCACGCTTCAGCACGAGATCGCCGGCGGGGTGGCCGAACTCGTCGTTGTATTTCTTGAAGAGATCGACGTCCGCCATGACGACGGTGAACTGGTGATGCAACCGCCGCGAGCGGCGCACCTCGTTCTCGAGCGCCTCCATCAGCCGGAGTCGGTTGAACAAACCGGTGAGCGGATCGGTCACCGACAGGCGCTCGAGCTCGGTACGGCTCTCGCGCAGGCGCGCGACCATGTTGTTGAAGACTTCGGTCAGATACCCCACCTCGCCGCCCGTCGTGACGGGAAGGCCAACGTCGAGATCGCCCTTCGCGACCGTACCTGCCGCCTGTGCGAGCCGCGTGAGCGGGCGGACGATCAAGAGGCTGAGGAGATAGGCGAGCGTGCCAAGCACCGCGAGCAGGACCAGCACGACGGCCAGTGAGAAGTTGCG
>QHUJ01000240.1:0-731 GCA_003221895.1 Gemmatimonadota bacterium
GGTTGGCGATGTCCTCTTCTCCACCCGAGATCACCGGCTTCGGTACTCCTTCGTCCAGCACGACGACGCGGTAGTCATCGTTCAGATCCACCTCATCGTAGCGCCCATCGGTGAGATCGGACAGGAAGCCTGATGCCAGCGCGCTGATTTCGGGCCTCAGCTGTTCATTGAGGTGGGCGCGCAGATCCGAAAACGCGCGGTCGAGCTCGTTGTGCAGCCGGAATTCGATCTTGCGCTCGGCGATCGTGCGCTCGCGGGCGGCGCGCTCGGCGGCGCGGCGCTCGGTTTCGCGGACCGCGCTTTCGGCCGCCACCAGCTCGCCGCGCGTCTCCGCCACGGCCAGCTCGGCCGCGCGCAGCGCGTGCGCCGCGCGATCGTGACGGTCGCGTGCCGAGTGAAACTTGGGCTCCGAAAACCCCTCCGCCTGGACCGCGTCGGCGAGCTGTCTGACGTTCTCCTCCCGCGCCGAGAGCGACTTCTCGGCAAGCTCGGCCTCCCCCACCAGCGCTTCGGCGCGATCGGCCCGCGCCGTGAGCGCCGCCGCCTGCAAGGCGACCGGCTCGAGCCGCGCCAGCTCGGTGCGTACCTCGTTGTGGCGCTCGGCGTTGTACCCGGCATCACGTGCCGCCATGCGCCGCTCGATCTCTTGCATGCGCTTCGCGAGACCGGCACGCTCCTTCTGCAGCCGCGCTTCTTCCCGCGATTGCTCACGCAGCGTTACCTCGCGCTCG
>QHUJ01000240.1:875-2742 GCA_003221895.1 Gemmatimonadota bacterium
CTCCGTCCGTTTCGTGCCCGCGTATTCCTTGTCGCGCACCCAGGCGGCTTGCTCCTCGTCGACGAGCTGCTCGGCCGCTTCGAGCTTTTCCGTGAGCGCTCGTACCTGGGTGGTCGCGCGCGCCAGGGCCGCCTCGGCATCGGCCAGCTCGGCGATGCGGCGATCGAGCACACCCAGATTCCGCGTCAACTCGGTGAGCTTGGCCTGTTCCTCGCGCCGCGCCGCGTCCTCCCGATGCAGGCGCTCCAGCTCGAGGAGCTCGGCTTTGAGCCGGGAGATCGGCGCGACGGCGCTCTCGAGGCTGCGGAGCTCCTCACGCGCGGCCAGCGCCGTAGCGAGCTCCTTGTCGAGCCGCTGAAACTCCTGCCGTGCCGCGACGACCGCCGCCTCCGCCACGCGCAGGTCGCCATGCAGTGAGAGGGTCCGCTCCCGCCGCTCGACCCATTCCTGCCAGCGTGGCTCCTCCGCCGCCAGGACCTCCTGCGCCTTGCCGCGATCGGCCGTCGCCGCCGCCGCGGCCTTTCGCACCTCGATCAGTCGGGCCTCGGCCGCTTTCCGTTCCTTTTCGATCTCCGACGGCGCCGGCAACCCCGTCTCGAGACCGTCCACCTCGTGGTCGAGCGCGTTCCGCCGCTCGCGGATCCGCTCCTGGGCCACTGTGATCTGCTCGTGCCGTAGCACGCGCGACAAAAACGCGGCCCGCTCGGGACGCGACGCGTCGGCCAGGACGGCCAGCTCTTTCTGACCGGTGAAGTAGGTGTTGAAGAACTCATCGTGCGTCATGCCGAGCACGCGCTGCAGCCGGCCCGTCACCTCTTTCAGTGAATTCGCCACCACCACGCCGTCCTGATGCAGCTCGGCGTTATTGAGGCCGCGTTCCACGCGAAACGAGTGACTGCCGAGGGCGAACTCGAGCTCGACGCGCACGGGCGCGCGCGCCTTCGCGCGCAGGTTGCGAATCGATTCCTTGTCACCCCGGGCGGCGGGATTGCCGTAGATCGCCCAGGCAATCGCCTCGAGCAGCGACGTCTTGCCGGAGCCGTTGGGCCCGATGATCCCGGTGATGCCGTCGCCGAACACGATCTCCGTGTCGGCGTGCTGCCGGAAGTTGACGAGGCGGAGGCGCTGCAGCTTCATGCCGGATTGTCGGCGCTCGCCGCCGACTCGAGGTACTCGACGCCGAGCTTCACGAACGTCTCGCGGTTCAGCTCGGCATCGAGTGGCCGCCCGCCGAGGAACTCGCGCAACTCCTCGGTGAGGCTCCGGCGCCGTGCTCCCCCCCCCGAGCTGGCGGTGGCGGTCGTGCGCTGCGCCTCCGGTCGACGGAGGTCGAGCTGAAAGTTCAGCGCGCGGGCTTTGTATGCGCGGATCGCCGCGTGATCGAGATCGCGCGACTTGGCCCGATCGACGTCCCAGACGAGCAGCCGCACGATCTGATCGTCGATCTTGGCGCCCGCCACGCGCTCGGCGATTTGCGCATCGAGCTCTTTCGCATTGAGGCCCGCGGCCTGAATCGGCGGAAGGTCGATGTGGCGCCGCGTCGGCGCGATGGGCCGGAACGTGACGCGGGCCCCCGGCAAGTCGACCAACAGGTAGCCTTTGCCGCTGCGCTCCTTCTTCCCTTTCGGGGCGCGTTGCGCCGCCTCGTCTTGCAGCTGTCCCCACGGGTTTGGCGGCAGGTACTCGAGGCTGCCGGAGTACCACGCGTTCGCGGCGATCGACTGCGCCGTGTGGTAGTGGCCGAGCGCGATGTAGTCCCACTTCTCGGGCGCGAGCAGCTCGCGCGACAGCGGCGCGCCACCGTACTCCATCGTCCCGCGCTCTTCCCCGAGCCCGCCGTACACGCCATGCGTGAGCAGGACGTTGA
>QHUJ01000241.1 GCA_003221895.1 Gemmatimonadota bacterium
CCTCGCCGGCCAGCCTTTTTATCTGCCGCTCCACCGCCTTGCGCCGGCGGGCGCTGCGCCCGCAGCTTAAGCGCGATCCGTTAGGCGGCAGCGTCGCCCGAGCTGTCACGCGCTTTTCATCCACCCGTCATCTCATTCTCCCCTCTCCAGCAGGGCACCGGTTCTATAGTCTCTCATCGAAGCCCGACGCGGCGCTACGTCCTGATGCCAACTCACAATCTCGGAGGGGCTACGCACCGAAACGCTCCGAACCGTATCGCTCTCGCTACCCTACTCGGGATTTTCGTACCGCTCATGCTGAACGCTCAATCGTCGAGGGGCACGACTGCAGCGCACTCCGTCTACTGGGGGGAGCCGCTTTCGAATCTCCTTGACGGAGTCGCTTCGCTCTTGCAAGACGGCTTTCGTGCTGAGGATTCGAAGCGGATCTCCCAAACCGCGTTGCAGCTCTCGCCCGACGACCTCCCCACTTCCTCGGGACGCCAACGACCAGCATTCGAGCACCGGGTCCGATTCCAGAATCGTCCAAGCGACCTCAACATCGGTCTTGTAGCGGTCGATATTGGCTACGTCGACGTCCGCTTTCAATCGTCCGACACGGCGCTGATCAGCGCCATCCGCGGCGTGATCTGGAAATCATACCTCGCCTCTCTCTCCCCCATCGAACGGGTGCGCTTGACAGTGAGGGACGAGATCTGGATCCATGACAGACCGCCCACGCTCGTCCTCGCAATGGAAACGGTGCGGCAGTATGGGTGCCTGGGCTTCGGCATCGATCACGCATTCAGGCAACGCGGTGACACGCTCCATCTGGAGCTATTCGGCATCCCCTCAGGACCTAGAGCGTGCCCGGCAATGATAGGCCCCGCGGTGCTGCGCCGCGAACTCTACCTTGCCCCTGGGCGCTACGCCTTGACGATCGACTATCGCGGGACGTCGGATCTCTTTGAGCTTGCTCTCACCGATTCGTCCGCGGCACTCATTACGGAACGCGGCAGTTTCGTCGACGCTGATCAACGCCTACGGTGGCGCTACCCACAACGCAGCTTTGCACCCCGATGAGAAGGTCGTATTCTTCCGGTACACAGGCGATCGAGCGTTAGCTCGGGTACGGCGCTGCTTCGCCGAGATCGAGACGGCGATTCGGGAAGCCGTCGGCGTGGCCCTCACGGTCCAGACGTGGACCGGCGTTCAGGTTACGGCAGGGTCGCGGAGGTCGTACGACCAGCCACACATTGCAATGCCTGAGCGGGTAACGGCCGGTCCCGGCTGTAGAGGGAGGCGCAACCGGTGAGGTGGGGCTGCCGCCTAACAAGCGCTTGAAGCTGACGGGCGCTCTCGTTCTAAAGGAAGCCGTTGTATCGTGCCCTGGCAGGCCCGGGACGTTCGCCCACCAGTCTTGCGCCAGCGGGCTCGCCGCCCGCAGCTTACGCGCAACCCGTTAGGCGGCAGCCAAGATGCTCGGATTCGATAGCAATCTCATCTTCGGCCTAGGTTCGACAGCCATCGGCTCGTTCGCCCTTGTTGCGGGCTTCCGGGAGCTAGCGCGCGCGGTCGATAGTGAAGACTGGCCGGAGGTCGCTGGCGAGGTTGAGGAGACGGGCGTGCTCACGGATACGTCCGGGCGCGCCGTAACCTTCGTACCAGATGTGCGATACCACTACCGCGTCGGCGACGTCCAGTACGTGAGCAACCGCATCGCTTTTGGCGGTACCGTCAGTATGACCTTTCGCTCGTGGGCTCAGGGGATCGTCGAGCGGTATCGCAACAGCAAGAGCGTACGGGTCCGCGTTTGCCCAACCAACCCCGACCTCAGCGTGCTTGAACCCGGAGTTCACTGGTCGTGCTGGTTCGTTCTCCTCATCGCGACCCTTTTTGTCGCGCTAGGGATCCGGAGCCTGCTGACCTATTTCGGTGTACTCGGCGCCTGAGTCCTTGGGCTCTGGGCTGCCGCCTAACAAGCGCTTGAAGCTGCCGGGGCCGGCTTTCAGAGGAGGCGTACGTTTGTGCGCCAACGAGCTCGTACGGCAGGGCGGGGTGCTTGCGCCCCTCGGCGCTCGCCCCGCAGCTTAAGCGCGATCCGTTAGGCAGCGCACAAGTCGAAGACTATCGACGACCACACCATGTCTCGCACCATTCTTTGCGCCCTTACATTTGCCACGGGGCTCATCCCCGCGCCCTCGCGCCTCAGCGGTCAGCGACCCGCGCAACTCTTGGCAGATGCCCGCGACCAGATTCGAGCCCAGAAGCTTGATAGCGCAATCACGTTGCTTCACGCGATCACGACCTCCGGCGAAGCAGATTCGTCGGAGCGTGCCGAGGCCTTTGTGTGGCTTGGTGTCGCGACCTTTTATCAAGGTCACGACTCGGCGGTCACTTACGCTTTCAGGGACGCACTGGGCAGTAATCCCTTGCTCACACCCGCCTCGCACCTGGCTCGACTCGATTCCGGACTGGCAGCGCTTTGGGAACACGAGCAGACCATCGCTCTCTGCGGTGAGTCTCTTCCCGCCTGGCTGTGGTCCCTTCAACCCAGGCAGACGCTGGCGCTGAATTCAGACGCGCGAACCACGCGGGGTCCCGAAATCGTTTCTGGTCCGCAACCCTGGTATCCCGATAATTTGAGACGGGCCGAAATCCAGGGCCGTGTTTGGGCACGCGCCGTCATAGACACTCTCGGTCGTGCTGAGAGACCATCTGTCCGCATTCTCGGCACTCCTCATCCTGACTTTAACAGGTCAGTGACGGAGTACGCCGAACACGCGCACTATCGTGTCGCCGTCTCTACCGTAGGGCG
>QHUJ01000063.1 GCA_003221895.1 Gemmatimonadota bacterium
CGCCATGGTCGCCGATGGCCGCGATCTGCTGCGCGTCGCGCCCTGGGTGTCAATCGCACCCGGTGTGGCGATTGGACTCGCGGTGTTCGGACTCAACCTCCTCGGCGACGGCCTGCGTGACGCCCTGGATGTGCACGGATTGGGCCGGGGGGGCGGGGGCGGGGGCGGGGGCGGGGGCGCGGGTCGACGTGAGGGCGTTCCGGCATGACCGAGATCGCCTATCACCCGACGCATGTTCGCGCGCTGCGCGAGACCTTCAAGGCGCTGCGCACGTCGGAGTTCCCGTGGACCGCCGACACGACGTATCTGAACAACGCCTCGATCGGCCCCATTCCCGAGCGCACCAGACGCGCCCTCGATGAATTCACGTCGAAGCGCACCGCGCCGCACCTGCTTCCCGATCGCGAGCTGTTCGCCGGCCTGGCCGCCGCGCGGCTGGGAATCGCCCAGCTCATCAATGCAGACCCCTCGGAGATCGCGCTCGCCACAAACACCGGCTTTGGACTGCACCTCGCGGCGCGCGCACTGCCCCTGAAGGCCGGCGATACCGTGTTGCTGTCGGACAAGGAATTTCCCGCCAACGTGTACCCGTGGCTGATGCTGCGTGATCAAGGAGTCAGAGTGGAAGTGGCGCGGTGCACGCCGCAGGGGTGGCCCGACGAGGAGCACCTGCTGGAGCGCCTGCGCGATCCCACAGTCCGCGTGCTCGCTGTCTCGTTCGTCCAATTCTCCAACGGCTATCGCGCCGACCTGAAGAAACTCGGCGACGCTTGCCGCGCCAACGGGACCTACTTCGTCGTGGACGGCATCCAGGGCGTCGGCAATTCCGTGCTCGATGTGAGCGACACGCCAATCGATATCCTCGCGTGTGGCGGCCAGAAATGGCTGCTGTCGCCCTGGGGATCGGGCTTCGTCTACGTGCGCAAAGAGCTGGCCCGAGAGCTCGAGCCCATGATCACGGGTTGGATGGCGTTCGAAGGCACGGACGATTTCTCGCGGCTCACGGAGTACAATCCGACATTCCGCTCGGACGCGCGGCGCTTCGAGATGATCACGCTGCCGTATCAGGATTTCGTCGGCATGACCGCGTCGCTGCAGCTGCTCCTGGAAATCGGCGTGCGGGACATCGCGGAGATCACGCGTGCGGCGCACGAGCCGGTCGTGAAGTGGGCGCGCGAGAATGATGTGCGGATCACGTCACCAACGGAGAATGGGCACCGCTCGGCGATCCTCTGTGTCGCTCCGGCCAAACCGGTCGAAGCATATCATGGCTTGAAGCGTGCGCGAGTGGTGTGCAGCCTGCGCGAAGGGGCTATTCGGCTCTCGCCACACTGCTATAACACGGTCGAGGAGATGGAGAAGGTCATCGAAGTTCTCGACGACCTATAACATCGGTATCCTCGCCGGCATCGCCTCACGATGCCGATCCACCCACCAGGCAAAAATCACGAATACCCAGCCGAATATGATCCCGCCGACCGCGAGCGCGGTCAGGTTTGTCGGCGCGGGGGTAACCAGGGCGCTCACATACGAGAGCGCGAGTACCGCGATCAGCCCCCAGAACCCCCAGCGACCGATCCCGTCGCGCGCCCGCGTGACTCGCGTGTAGATGGCGACGCCCGCGATCAGCATCGCCGCTTCGACGATGATGGTCGCCTGCGGGGAATTCCACAGACCGAGACCGAGACTGGCGCTGCCCGGATAGAGCGGCATGTCGCGCCTGTGCGTGACGAAATCGAGCATCCAGTGGCTCACGACGAGCGAGCCGATCACCAGCGCCGCCCGTGTATCGCCCGTGCGTCTGCGGTACAGATAGCCGAACAGCGCGCCCCAGACGATCAGCGCGAACAGACTATGCGAATACGGGATCTCGTCGAGCCACAGCGTGAGGAACGGATTCGGACCCGGCACGACGTGTGAATGCTCCCAGCCGAGCAGCAGAAAGATCGGCCAGAGCAGATCGGCGAGCGTGGGCGCGACGAACAATGTTCCAAGACTGGTACGCGGCGCGACGCGCTTCGCCGCTAGGCCCAGTGCGTAATGGCCGATGAACATGGCTATTTCCTCATCAGGCGCTTGAGGATTTGGATTTGACCGGCGTGGTAAAGATCATGCGAGGCGATGCCGTATACCTCGGCCTTAATCGGCCAGCGCGAGTGCGAGCCGCGCCGGGCGAGGTCGCTCGCGCGCAAGCCGGCGATCGCGCGGCGTAACAAGCGGTGCTGCTCATCGAGCAGCGCGCGGTCGCGTTTCCAGGCGGCGTCATGAGCCGGACGGGGCGGATCGAACCAGTTGCGGCCTGCGCGCGGGAACGCGATCTCGGCGTCGCGCAGCAGGCGGCGACGCACCATGCATTTCCAGTACGCGGTATGCAGCACGAGATCCCAAATGCAGTGCCCCCCGCGACCGGGGCGCCACAGCGCGTCTCGAGCGCTGACGCCGCGGAGGGTGCCCTTGAGCGGTGTGCCGTGCCACGCGGGTGCCTTGTAGGCCTGGTCGAACACTTCCAGCAGCAGCCGGACTGCCCTGTCCACGCTCAACCTCCGCGGCGCAGGAGCGCGTATTCCTTCTTTCCTTTGCGGAGCAGCAGATTGCGGCCGCCGATCCAGTCTCCCGACGCGATCGTCCGCCCGACGTCGTCGATCCGCTGCTGGTTGACGTAGATCCCGCCCTGCTCGATGCTGCGGCGCGCTTCGCTCTTGGACTTGGCGAGTCCCGCGCGCGCGACGAGATCCACCAGCGGCAAGTCGGCGCCCGCTTCGATCGTCACGGTCGGGATCTCACCCGCCAGGATGTCGAATACCTGCGGGTGCACTTCCGCCTGCTCCTCCCCAAACAGAATTGCGGAGGCCGCTTCAACTCCGGAAAGCACTTCGGGGCCGTGCACGCGAGTCGTGACGTCAGCGGCGAGCGCACGCTGCGCCGCTCGCCCAGCGGGATTGCGCTTCTGCTCGGCGATGAACCCGGCAATCTCGTCCCGTGACTTCAGGGTGAACAGCTTCAGGTAATTCTCGACGTCACGGTCGTCAACGTTGATCCAGAACTGGTAGAACTTGTACGGCGACGTCATTTCCGGATCGAGATAGACGGCGCCCGATTCGGTCTTTCCGAATTTTTGCCCTGAGGCACGGGTGACCAGGGGCGCGACGAGTCCGTGCACCTCGGCGTTCTCGACGCGCCGGATCAGCTCCACGCCGGCGGTGATGTTTCCCCATTGATCGCTGCCGGCGACTTGGAGCGTGCACTGGCGCTCGCGATAGAGGTGCCAGAAGTCGTAGGCCTGGAGCAGCATGTAGCTGAATTCCGTGAACGACAGTCCACTCTCCATGCGCGCCTTTACCGACTCCTTCTGCATCATGACATTGACCGTGAAGTGCTTCCCGACATCGCGCAGGAAATCGATCAACAGCTGCTCCCCCAGCCACTTCGCGTTGTCGAGCAAGAGCGCGGCGGTTGGCCCTGTGCCAAACTCCAGGAACCGCGCCGATTGATCGCGCTGGCGACGGACGTTCTCGCGGATCTGCTCCTTGGACAGCAGCGGGCGCTCGCTCGACTTCCCGGAGGGATCGCCGATCAGCCCCGTGCCGCCACCCATCAGCACGATCGGCCGGTGCCCAGCCCGTTGCAGGTTGGCGAGCAGCATCAACGGCATCAGATTGCCGAGCTGCAACGAGGGGGCCGTGGGATCGAAGCCACAGTAGGCGGTGACCGGCCCGGTGGCGACATGGGCCGCGAGGCCGGGTGTGGCCTGCTGCAAAAAACCCCGCCACTCCAATTCCTGTAACACGTTAGGCGTCGTCATGGCGGCGAATCTATCGCCTTGCTAGGTTGTTACACAGATGGCCTCATCGACACCATTTTCGTCGACCCCCGCCGCTGCCGCACGTCGCCGCCCCTGGATCATTCGCTGGTGGTATGATCCGACCCAGCGGCGCCGCGTGATCACGGTGACCGTGCTGGCCCTGTTGTACGGCAGCGGGCTGGCGTATGGCTCGTGGACCCGCGTCTGTGCCGCTGAGCGCTGCCCCAGCATCACGCGGATCGACCCACGCAACGGGCGCAACGTCCAGCTGCAGACGTCGAAGGTCTACGCGGCGGACGGGCGGCTGATCACCGAGCTCGGTATCGAGCGCCGCACGGTCTTGCCGCTCGAGCAGATCCCCGAGCACGTGCGTCAGGCGTTCATTGCGACCGAGGATAAGCGCTTTTACCGCCATCACGGTATCGACTACTGGCGCATCCTCGGCGCGCTCAAGGCCAACGTCACGACGCTGCATTACGCGCAGGGCTTTTCGACGATCACGATGCAGCTTGCGCGCAACGTGTTCCCCGAGCACCTCGGTAAGGAGAAGAAGATCGCCCGCAAGCTGCGGGAGGCGCGGGTCGCCGTCGAGTTGGAGCGCAACTTCCCCAAGGACACGATTCTCGAGCTGTACCTGAACCAGATCAGCCTCGGTCCCAACGTCGCGGGCGTCGAGGCCGCCTCGCAGGTGTTCTTTGGGAAGTCGGCGCGCGACCTGAACGTCGCAGAAGCCGCGACCTTGGCGGCGCTTCCGAAAGCCCCGGGCACGTACAATCCGCGCACCCACCCCGATCGTGCGGTGCGGCGCCGCAACATCATCCTCAACCTGATGCGGGACCAGGACTTCCTGAGCCCCGAAGACGCCGAGTTCTGGAAGGCGTATCCGCTGGTCCTGACGACGCGCCGTACCAGCTACGGCGACGTCGCCCCGTACTTCGTCGAATGGCTGCGGTCGGCGTTCCTCGAGCCCCGCTTCGGCCGCGATCTGTACGAGAAGGGCCTGCGGATCTACACGACGCTCGATCTGGACATGCAGGAGGCCGCGGAGCAGGCGCTCCAATCGCAGCTCGATGAGATCGAGGGGGGGGTCTACTCGAACGGCAAGTTCGAGGGCACGCCGTACCGCGAGTACATCGAGCAGGGCCGCTCGACGTCGGACGAGCAAGGACCGTTCGCTCCCTACCTCCAAGGTGCGCTGCTCGCCGTCGACGCGAGAACGGGCAACATCCTCGCCATGGTCGGCGGCCGCGACTTCGTGGATTCGAAGTGGAATCGCGTCACCCAGTCAGCGCGCCCGCCTGGCTCCACGTTCAAGCCGTTCGTGTACTCGGCCGCCGTGCGCGCGGGCCACCCGGTCACGGAGATGCTGGACGACTCGCCGCTTCCGCCGGTGATCCAGCTCGACAGCTCGCTCTGGCAGCCCAAGGATTACGACGACACGACGCTCGGTGCGATCCCGATGCGGCAGTCGCTCTACCTCTCGCGCAACCTCTCGACCATCAAGCTGGGCATGGCGCTGGGTGAGCAGACGGTGATCGGCGAGGCGCGCCGCTACGGCTTCACGACGCCGTTGCCGCCCTATCCATCGATTCATATCGGCGCGCGCGAGACGAAGCCCATCGAGTTGATCGCCGCGTACACCGCCTTCGCGAATGGCGGCACTCGGGTCGACCCGATCGGGATCCAGCGCATCGAAGACCGGCAGGGCAACATCCTGTACCAGTCCACGGTGAAGCGCGAGCAGGTGTTGGATCCCGAGCACAACTGGCTGATGCTCGACATGTTGCGTGACGTCATGCGCTGCCAGCCGGGCTCCGGCCCACACCGGTGCGGCACTGCTGCGGGTGCAGTCGGCGGATTGCGGATCCCGATGGCGGGAAAGACCGGCACCACGGACGACTACACCGACGCCTGGTTCGTGGGCTTCACACCGGAGATCGTGACCGGCATCTGGATTGGATACGATCTGCAGCGGCGCATCATGAACAATGCAGGCGGCGGCCGCATCGTCGCGCCGGCATGGACGAAGTTCATGCGCGACGTCTACGAGCGCCGCCCCGCGCCAGCCGACTGGGCCCGCCCCGACGATCTCGTGACGCGCGAGGTGGACTGGTCGAACGGCTTCCTCGCGACGCCGTTCTGTCCCCTCGAGGTACGGCGCTGGGAGTGGTTCTATCCGGGCACGGAACCGACTCAGGTGTGCCAGGTGCACTCGCCCTTTGGCGTGGGAGTGACCCCCTAGCTCCTCTCAGTTGCACGTTGCAAGCCCGGAGTCGCCAGAGAAGTTGCGCAGACGGCGAAGCTGCAAGTGGCTCCAAGCTACAAGCTCAAGAGGCCAGGAGAATCTCCTGGCCTCTTGCTTCAGTTACTTGCGACCACTGCGCCACTTGGCGTCTGCGCTTCTGCGCAAGTTGTCGAACGACATGTAGCTTGACGCTGGTGACTATACGGATCCGGGCGGGACGGGTTTATCCCATCACGGCACCGTCAATCGACGACGGCGCCGTTCTCGTTGATGCACATGGCCGCATCGCCGCAGTCGGACGGAATGCGCACGTACCCACGCCGACCGGCATACAAGCGTTTCACTTTCCCGATGCTGGGCTGATGCCCGGGCTTATCAATTGCCACACCCATCTCGAGCTGACGCACCTGGGCGGTGGAGCGAAGCACGCAGAGCCCGAGTTCCTGAAGTGGATTCGCCGCATTCGCGAGCTGAAGGACGCGACGAGCGCCGATGCATTCCACGAGGCCGCGATCGCGGGGATACGGGACTGCTGGGCCCGCGGCATCACGTGCATCGCCGAAACAGGGAGCACGGGCGCCGTCATGCGCGCGCTCCACGATCTCGGTG
>QHUJ01000153.1 GCA_003221895.1 Gemmatimonadota bacterium
CCGCCACCTTCGACTTCGCGGTATCGGACGCATTCGCATTCGGAACGCCCTGCGCGGCGACCAGCCCTGGCACGACGAGCAGTGCCGCAACCAGCATCAACTTGCAAACCATACAGCCTCCTGCGAGGGACAACTAAAGACTCGCGATCGGTGCGCCGGTAACGGGGGCCTGTTACGGCACGACGCTGTGGTGATCGGTCTCACCTTCGTGTGCTTAGAACTCGAACCGCTTGGCGTAGGGCACCGTTTCACATTGCGCGAATCGCGAGGCGCGCAAAGAGCGCGCACGGCGTGCCGATCAGGAACGCGTGCACCGCAATGCTCAAGAGCACCCACGTCAGATTTCGCGAGCCCGGATTGGCGGCCGATAGCGGCACCACGATGTAGTTCATGATGAAATACAGCAGGACTCCATAGAGCGGGCCAAATGTCCACGGCCGCTGCGCCAGCTCCGACCAGCGGCGTGCGAACAGATAGTACGTCACGGCCATCGAGGTTGCGATGAAGAAGTGGAGCCCCAGGCCGAGCAGCGCGGTGGGCCATCCACCGGTGAAGCTCGCGTCGCCGAGCAGCCCCGAGGCCACGGATTGCAAGACGCGCCTCGGCATGACGCCGCGCTTCAGATACCAGAACGTGCAGGCATACGTGATGTCGAACGTTCCGGCCACGAGGCCACCGAGCAGGACATAGGACGAGGGTTTCATCCGACGGCGCTCCATGGTAACACGCGACGGGTTCGACTGCTTTCGACGGCGATCAGCAACCCACGCATCACATCGAGCGACCACTCGGGAGAAACGGCGAGCTGCGCCTTGCCGAGAATCGCATCCCGCACGTTTTCATAATACCGGGCGAAGCTCGAGCGCAGCGTCGGCACTGTTCGCGTTGCGTCAGGCGTGATGAGCTTGCCATGGAGCTCCGGCGGCTCGCTGTCCCAGTCTGGCTCGGTGGGAGTCCGGCCGGTCCGGAGCGCGGCTTCCTGCGGATCCATGCCGTACTTGATGAACGATCCTTTGGTGCCATGCACGCTCCAGGTCGGGCCGACCGGCTGCACCATGAGCGACGAGCGGAGGATCGCGCGCCGGCCAGGGTAGTACAGGGTGACGTCGAAGGCGTCGTCCACGACGGCATTGTCGCGCTCGATACGGATGTCGGCCCCGATCGCCTCCGGAATGCCGAAGAGCAGCAGCGCCTGATCGAAGAGATGCGGTCCGAGATCGTACCACACGCCCGCTCCGGGCACTGCCTGTTCGCGCCATGCGCCGGGTCGGAGCTCCGGACGAAAGCGGTCGAAATGCGCCTCGTAGATCACCACGCGGCCCACCGCGCCCTCTGCGACCACCTGCTGCACCGTGGCGAAGTCACCGGTGTAGCGGCGATCCTGGTAGACGGTCACGATGCGCTGCTGCTGTTTGGCCAGCCGCACCAGCTCCTCGGCTTCCGCCATCGTGACCGTGAACGGCTTGTCGACGACGACATGATGGCCGGCGAGCAAGCACTGCTTCGCGACGGGGTGATGCGACGTATTCGGTGTGGCGACCACGACGAGATCGATCTTGCGGGCCAGTAACTCGTCAACGCTCCGGACGAATTCCACATCGGCATAGCGCGGGTCCGGGGAGCGGGGGCCATGGGGGCCATGCCGCTGCACAATCGTGGTGAGGAGCAAGCCGTCGACCGCACGAATCACGGGCGCGTGAAATACCTGTCCGGCAAAGCCGAACCCGACGAGGCCGACGTTCAACATGTGACAGATTGTACATCGAAATGAAAAGCTTGCTTGGAACTCGGGTCCGGCGGCCGTCAGCGACTGAGCCAGTAACTCACCTTGAGCAGCAGCACGTTCGTGGGCCGGTCGACGAGCAGGTCACGACCGAGATCGCGGCCCAGCTGGAAGGTGCCGTCGCCCTGGAAGTATCCGGATCGGCTTTGCGTCCACGCCAGGTAGAACGTGGAGCCCCGGCGATATTCCCACCGCAGCACCGCGTTCACACGAACCGAGCGGGTGCGGAAGTCGGGGTTGTACAGGGCGAACGCCGGTGCCGGACCCGTCGCGCCGTCCGGATCGACGCCGTAGCAGGCGTTCGGCGCCGCCCCACCGCAGACCGTGGTGTCGTTGGGCGTCACCGTCGATCCGTTGTCCCGCCCGTACTCGGCGAACGCGTACGTGCGTCGCGCCCGCAGCTCCTTGAAGCGCCGGTAGTCGGCGGCGAACGCGAACGGTTGCGCGTACAGCTGCAGGCTCAGCGACGGGGAGAACGTGGCGTCCATCCGGAGGCTCACGTCGACGCTGTGCTGCTCCAGTTCGGCGAACACGTAGCGTACTCCCAGCGTCGTCCTGGCAGTCGAGTCCGAAACGCTGGTCACGTACTGCGCGAATTCACGCCCGGCGAGGTAATAGGGTCCGAGACTCAACGCGAGGGCGGCGCTTGGCCGCAGCGTGACCTGCGGCAGGACGCTCGCCGACCAGCTGCCCGCGACGGTCCGGGAGTACGATCCGTACACGTAGCCGCTGACCCTCTTGCGGCTGTCACTGAAGACGTCGCCGGAGGCCGACCAGCCGGCGGGTTTGCGCGCCAGGGGGCCGCCCCGTGTCAGGCGATCGTCCAGGACGGACCCGCTGTAGGACGCGTTCAGATCCGCGGACCAGTAGTTGCGGAACTGGCCGAACCCGTAGAAGCTCGCTTTGCGCTGGATCAAGTTCCCGTCGTAGTTCCAAGTCGGGGCCAGCGTCACGGAGGCAATGGCCTGCCGGAACGCGCGGCCGGGCTTGGTCCAGCGACGTCGAACGCCAACGCCGGCGGATTGGCGGTCCACGCGCTTCTGAAAACCGAGGTCGTTGACCTCGAAGCCGGGCGACGCGAACGCGGCCCCGACGCTCCAATTCCACCGGCCCGAAATCTTGTTCAAATAAACGTCGCCGATCGTACCGGATAGCGTGGTGCGCGTCGGGTCGTACGCGAAGCTCGACGCATCGGGACGCTGGTAGTAACGGTTCGAGCTGCGCTGCGCTTTCTTGATGGATGCCGGGTCACCCGTGATATACGAACCGCCGACGCTGGCAGCGAGGCTGTACCCGTTCCTGCCCCACCGGTGGAACAGGTCGAGCCCCCCGTCGTACGCGGCAGTGCGCAACTCGTCGAGCGCGCCAATATCGATCTCCCGATGCACGGCGCTGCCGATGAGGCCGATCGTGGTGTTGCCGCCGCGCAATTCGCGCTTCACGCGGCTCGCGAAGTAGTTCGTGGCGGGTTCCACTTCGTTGTCCACCCACCGCCCCGAGTCGTCCACCACGGTCGCCCACTCGCGCGCGGTTACCGCATCCACTAGTCCCAGCGACCAGCCGCTCGCCCGGCGGCCGGTGAGCTTGGCGGCGCCGAGGATCGTCGTCGTCTCGGGCACGCGCTCGAACGGGCCGTCCGTCGTGGGCGACCCCTGCGGCGCCGCGCCAATCCGCCGGGAGTAGAAGAACTGCGGCGGATCGCTGAATTTCACGAGGCCGGCGCCGTTGCCGCCGAAGCCGAACAGCTCCGCCCCTTCGATGAAAAACGGACGCCGTTCCTGGAGCTCTTGCTCGAAATCCGTCAGATTGACGTAAGCCGGGTCAACCTCCACCTGCCCGAAGTCGGGGTTCACCGTGGCGTCGAGTGTGAGGTTCGAGCTCACGCCGTATTTGAGGTCGGCGCCGGCGCCGCCGGAATAGCTGCGGCCGTTGTTGAACGGATCGTTCGGCTTGTCGGGTGGGGAGAAGCGACTGCGCGTGTAGGTGTACGGCAACACTTCGATCCGCCGGGGTGTCGGGATGTCGACGATCCCCTCCAGGTGGGCGAACCGCGACGCGACGCCTTGCTCGGTCTTCGCCACCAATGGGAACATGGCTAACTCGTTCTTTCGCTCGATCCAACGCTCGACGCGCACACCCCACACCTGCTGGTGCGCGCCCGAGAACCGCAGCTGCGAGAAGGGAATGCGCATCTCCACGGTCCAACCGAGCGAGTCCACGACGGTAGCCGCCTGCCACACCGGATCCCACGAGTCGTCCGTGTACTCGCCGTCCTCGCCAATCAAGACGTCCGACTTGACGCCTTCCGGGTTGACGATGAACTCGAACGCGGTGCGATGGTCGTGGTAGCTGTCGAGGAGCAGCCGGAACTCATCACTGTGCGTGGAGGCGTCCCGGCGCGCGAGGCGCCGGACGATCCGCTGTGGCTCCGCGTCGAACAGGCGGGCGCACACGTACAGGGCGTCGCCGTCATACACCAGACGCACTTCGCTGCGCTCCGACGCCGGCGCTCCTTCGTCGGGCTCGCGCTGCAGGAGGTCCGTGATCGCCGCGCCCGACGTTCCCCCCCAAATCGCGTCGTCGAGACGACCATCGACCACGGGGGGGGGGCGGCCGCTCGACACGCGCACCGCCTTCACGACGGGCGCAGCTGGGGGTGGAGGCAGCGCTACGGGTTCGGCCACCTGGAGCGCGGCGAGCAGAGCCGCAAGCGGCATCATGTGCGCGCCGCCGGCTCGAGGGAGGATGACAGAACGGCACAAATCGCGTGGAGCATGGCGATCAGTGCGACATCAGTCGCAAAGCCTCGTCCACCATGAACTCAGCCAGATCGGGCGTCTGTTTGTTGAGATCGCGCCAGGCCCACCTCAAGCATGCCAGTGCACGGTAGAGCCGCAGGTTCGCCAGCGCGCCCGGCGGCCCTGACGCGGTGTACGCCTCGACGAAGGCATCGGAGACGGAGTCCAGCGCGTGCCGATCGCAGAGCAACTGGATCGCCCGGCGCTGCAGCGCGACCAGGAACCCGGCGACGTCCCGACTCGGGTCCGCCGCGTCATGCTGGTCCAGGTCGATGACCACCGTGCGCCGGCCGCTGAAGAGGACGTGGTCCGGGATGTACCTGCCGTGCCCAGCGCACGGCACCACGACCGGGGCGCGCGCGACGGCCTCTTCGAGCTGCGCGAGCACCGCCTCGGCTTTCTGCCGCAGACGAGCCATGCGGACGGTCGCTTGACGGTGGTGCGCCAGTTTCGCCGCAAGGTCGTGCCCGCGCTCCGGCCTCCGGGCGGTGCGATGGAATCGGCCAAGCCACTCGCCGCATCGCTCGGCCGCTGTGGTCCAGTCGGGGGACCTCCCGGTGCGGATTACGTCGTTCATCGACAAGCCCTCGATCTTCTCTTCGAGGCGCACGCGCAGCGCGGGCAGCCAGCCGAAGGGGGTGGGAACCGAATGGTCCGACGCAGTCCCGAAGCCGTCCCTGCTCAACCGCCGCATGGTGTCGAACACATCCGCGCGGTCGTCCGCGTAGATCTTGCCGATCAGTTCGTGCTGGCCGGTCCGTGATTTCACGACGATGGCGACCGTGCAGCGATTGGGGCGGCTCCGAATGGGCTGGATGCGCGTCTCCTGCGTTGCGCCGGAGTGCCATTCCGAGACGCACCACCGTTCGAGCGCTTCGCGGAATTCTTCCCGCTCCAGTGTGGCCATGAGATCCGACGGGATTGCTAACGTCATCGGTGCTCCTCACGCTTCCCTAGAAGCGTAGCAAGTAGCTTGCCTTGACGAACAACTGTCGGCCGACGGACATGGAGGCGGAGCCGCTGGGCGCGAGGTCGCGCGGTGGCCCCGGGAGGATCTCCAGGTTTTGGTAGCGATCCGTGTACCCCAAGAACAGCGCCGTCCCGGGGTGCGCGAGGTACGTGAGGAGGAGATCGACGCCCAAGTTCCGCTGCCGGGCGTCCTCGGCGGAGAGCGTGGTATCGGCGTCGATCGCGATCCAGTCTACGATCGCCCGGAGCGAAAACAGGGGCGTAAACTGGTAATTGAGCTTCTCCCGGAACTGCGTCTCGCCGACGATCCGGGAGCCTGCCGAGGTCCAAAGCCCGACGTAGTTGTAGGACTGGTCGAGGCGAAGCTGCGACGTGGGATGGAGGGTGACTTTCACCACCGCTTGGCGCGCGGGCGCGAGGGAGGGCGCGACGCCAACCGCCGGTTCGTGGTTCACCGCGGTGCCCCAGATGTAAGATGCGGTCAACCCGAGCCACTTCACCCATTCGGTGCCGACCTCCGCCTCCGTGGCCTCGGGGCGGAACCCTGTTCCCTCGAACCGCTCGAATGACTGGTGCCGGTTTAGCAGGACCTTGGAGTTGCCCCGGAGCTGCATCACGAACTCCGCCGCCGCGTCCCGATCGAGCAGCTGGCCCGTCTCGTGATCCCAATAGGCGTCCACGGACGCGGCGGGCCCCAACGTCGTCACCGGGCCGTTCTTCAGCCGGACGGTATAGTCCGCCCCTTGTTTAGTCCGCCGGAAACCGACCCGATTCACAAACCCCAGCGGCGCCGAAAAAGCGGGGCCGAACTCCTGGTAGATCCCTTTGTAATCGAAAGGACGGCTGTTGAACGACACCTCGCCCAGCGCACCCCAGTCGCTGGTCCGTGTGCCGTCCTGGACGGACTCGCTGCGCATGAGCTGCGCGTTAACGCGCCAGTATTTCCCCGCCCGCCACCGTCCGTCGGCTGAGAACATGCGGTCGGCTTTCGCGCTTTGGAGGAATTCGCGGTCGGTCGCCAGTAGGCCGATCGTGGACTGGTTGCCGAGCTCGCGCTGCAGGCGGGCCACCCCGATCCAGGCGTCCCGACCGGCGTCAGGGTCCCCGGGGGGCAGAGGCTCACGATCGTTCATGGCGAACGCTCCCATCGCCCAGCCGCTCGCCTTGCCCGTCAACCGCAGCCCTGCGGCGGGATCGACGATGCGCCGTGAGAACAACAACGTCACGGGCGTTTCGAAGAACCCCGCGTTTTCCAGGAAGAACGGCCGCTTTTCGGGAAAGAACACCTCGAAGCGCTGGTTGAGCGTCACTTGAGGATCGTCGGTCTCGACCTGACTGAAGTCGGGGTTCGCCGTCGCATCGAGCGTGTACGCGTCGCGCAGAATCAGCTTGGCATCCGCGCCGATGCGCTGGTCGCCTTGCGTCACGTGTCCCGGAATGCCTTCGTCAAGGATTCGCGCACGGGCGAGGACCGAGTACGGGTTCACCTGCACGTTTCGTCCGGGAGAGATCCCGGCCAACCCCTGCAGCGTGCCGAGCTGGGAAACGAAACCGCGTCTGCCCTTGGTGATTTGGGGCCAATACGCCCGCTCGTTCTCCCGCCGGATTGCCCGCCCAAGCGCGATCCCCCAGGTCTGCACCGAGTCGTTCGAGAACCGGAGGCTGCGGAACGGGATCGCCATCCGCACCACGTAGCCGGAGTCGGTCATGCGGCCCTCGGCACTCCACACGGCGTCGAAGCTCAGATCCTCGCTCTGGCCGTCGGTCAAAATGCCGTCCTGCTGAACGCCGAGCGGGTTGACCGCGAACCGGTAGGCGCGCTTGCGATCGTGGAACGTGTCGAGGTAGACGATCACGTGGTCGTCGTGGCTGATGTCGTCCCGCCGCGAGACGTTGGCCCGCACGCGCGTGGGATCGTCGCGGCACACGAACACCACGTACAGGTTCGCGTCGTCGTAGCTCAGGTACGCCGTCGTGCCCTGACTCACGGGCATCCCGTCGCCGGGCTCGCGTTGCCGGAAGTCGGTGACTGCGCTGGTCTCGGCGCCCGCGGAACTCGCGAGGAACGCCTCGAGGCGGGGCACTTCGGTCACGCGGTGAATCACGAACGTCGGCGCGGCTGGTGCGCCGAGATGTGGTGTCGACATCTGCGCGTGCAGCGGCGTGCCGCGCGCGACCATTGACAGCAGCGACAGCAGCAGCGCCACGCGGGATTGGATCAGCGTCATAGCGTCCTCCTCTCTTCTCCGTCGAGCGCGAGGAACCAGCGTTCGACCTCGGCGAGCTCCGGAAATCCCCACGCCGCGCGCTCCTGGAGCAGCGCGACGGCAGGCCAGATCACGCGGTTGGCGTATCGCGCGCGCTCGGCGGTATCGAAGAGCAGCGCGAGATCCTCCGGGGAGCCGAGCTGCCATCCCCCGCGCGCCGCGGCGTCCCGGTAGCAGTCCAGAATCCCGGGCCGCTGCTCCGCGGGGAAGCGGAGCAAGAATGTCGACAGGTCGTAGCTGAACGGCCCCACGCCTACGCGATCCCAGTCGACGAGGCGCAGCTCCGGCCGTGCACCTGTTCCCGTCACGAACACATTGATCGTCCACAAATCGCCGTGCAGCAGCGTGTCCGGACCTGCGGCCCGCTCGAACACCGCGGACCGCCGCGCCGCGTCCGCGAGTAACGCCCGCAGGCGCGCGAGCAGGCGCTCCGGGAGCCCGGCGTGTGACGTCGGTGACTGGATGCCGGCGGCCTGGAGCGCGTCGAGCGCGGCGATCGCGTCACGCACGTTCGTCGCGAAGTACTCGAGGCCCAGGCCGACGCCGAAGCGGCGGACGTCCGGCAGCACGCCATGACGCGCGGCGCGCCTGTGGAGCTCTGCGATTTGTTGCGCGGCGGCCTCCACGCGCTCCGGTGCGGGCCGGGCGGCGAGCGTATCGTCGCCCAGGTCCTGGTAGATCTGCCACACGACCTCGCCGCGCCGGTCGGCCGCCGCGCCGAGCAGTCGCGGACACACGTGCTCCATGCCGAGGGCGGGGAGCCAACGCTGCGCCAGGAGCCGAGTGCGCTGAGCGACCGCGGGCTCGACGCGCTTGACAACGACCGAGCTCCACGGCGCCCGCGCGTCGAACTCCAGGCGGTACACTTTTGCCTTGAGAGGCTGCACGCTCGTCACTCGATCGGTGGGATCGGCGCCTTGAAGCAGGGCGCGGATACACTGCCACAGCTCGGTCCACGCCGGCTCGCCGCGGGGATTGGCGATATCCCGTGTACCGGCCTGGGGGTGGGGGCGCGGCTCGACCAGGGTCACGCTGCGGTCCTCACCTCGTGCCCGAGCGCTTGTTCCAGTACCCGGGCCACGACGCGCCGGGCGTCGAAGTGCTCCTCGACCAGCGCGCGTGCCGCGCGCCCGTGGTGCTCGTACTCGGTTTCGGCGGCGGCGAGGGCCCGTACGGCCCCGTCCATCGTCCGAAACCGGAACAACCCCTCGGCGTCCGGCAGCAGCCGGCTCGCGCCCGTGTGCTGCACCACCGCCGGCTTGCCGCTGGCGAGATAGCACAGCGTGCGATCGCTCACCCACGCCGTGTCCAGCGAGACGTAGGCCGGCTTGGCACAGCTGAACTCACCGCGCGAGCGTTGGATGTAGGCGCGATACGACTCAGGCGTAGCGCTCAGGTCCCACGCCTCCCGCAGCCGCCAGCCCTTCGGCTCGAGGATCTGGCGGTACTCGTCGTGGAACTCGGCGAGGCACACCGCGAGCTCGAGCGGGACAGGCGTGCGCCGGGGCAGGTCTTGGTACTCGAGGAACGAGACCCGCTTCTCGTTGCTGAACGTGATGCCGTTGAACTCGAAGCTGCCGCCCCACCAATGCGCCACGGTCGTGTACGCCGCGGGCCGCGCGACGGGGATCGTGGGCCACTCGGGCAGGAACACCGGCGGCGGTGTGTGGCGCCACCGCAGGCCGCAGTCGGGGAAGCGCGCGGCAGGCGTTCCCACGGTCTCCCCGATCGTGAAGTAGACGTCGTGCGCGGCCAGATCGACTGCGCCCGTCGTCACCCAGATCTGGAGCAACCCCGGATCGGTATCGATGAACGCGGACCGGCGGAACTGACCGACAACTCGGGCGGGGGCGGAATGCCAGAGGTTCAGAAGCAGGTCGGCCTCGGCGGCGGCGGTCAGGTCCATGGCGCCTTGCGCGATGTCGACGGGCACCGGTTGGCCGTCGATGGCGTACAGCGCCAGCGCGTCGGCCAGACCGTACGGAGCGAGGTGCGCCTTGAGTTGCGCGACGCACGCGGCGGCGGGACCACCGCGCCGGCGCCGGCGCGCGGCCGGCGACGTGTCGCTTTCGTCGACGTCGATGCCTTCGAGCCAGATGACTCGGCAGCCCAGCGCCTTGAGCCCCAGGGCCCAGTGGAGGTAGACCCAGAGGTGGCCGCCTCCCTTGGGATAGGCCACGGTGTTGGCGGGGGCGAGGCAGACGGTAATGCTCATACGCCGGTCTGCTGCAGCGGCGCCGCGTCAGCGTCGAGCGCGGCATTCAACGCCGTCTCGAGCACGCGTCGCGCGTCGAAGTGCATCTCCGCGATATCGCGCGCCGCGCGACAGTGGCGCCCGTAGTCTCTGTTGATCGTCTCGAAGGCCTCGGCCGCTTCGAGCACCGTGGTGAACCGGAACATTCCCTCACCATCAGGCAGGAATGAGCTCGGACCGGTGTGTTGCACGACGGCCGGCTTGCCGGTCGCCAGGTAGGCCACCGTCCGGTCGCTGACCCAGGCGTTCTGGAACGCCATGCACGACGGCTTGGCCGCACTGAACTCCCCGCGCGACCGCCGGATGTAGGCGGCGTACGCCGCGGGGCTGCCCGTGACATCCCGGGAGTCCCGGACGCGCCAACCCTGCCGTTCGAGCAGGGCCCGGTCCTGCGCGTCCTGCTCCGCCTGCTTCGGCCGCGCCTGACCCGCGGGATCGCGGTCCAGCAGGTAGAGCGCCAGCTCTAGGCGCTGGCGCGTGTGGCGCGGTAGATCCGCGAACTCGAGGAAGGAGATGCGCTTCGTGTTATCGACAAGGACGGTCTGTCCGTTCCGCTGCTCCTTCAACCAGCTCGCCGACGACCAGCTGGAAACAGTCGTGAAGGCCTCGGCGCCCGGCTCGTACGTGAACGGCCACAGGTCGAGGCAGACCGGCGGACGGATATGGTTCCACCGCAGACCGCAGTCGGAAAAGAGGGCTGCCGGCGTCCCCACGGTCTCGCCCGTAGTCAGGTAGCAATCGTGCGGCGGGACGTCGAGCTCTCCGGTGCTCATCCAGAACTGCAGCAAGCCGGGGTCGATGTCCACGAGCGCCGTGCGTCGCGCGCATGCGAGCAGGCGCGGGTCGATGGCGTAATGGAAGTTGAGTAGGACGTCCGCCCGCCGCAGCACGGCCTCGGCGTCGGACCTCGTGCTGCCGACGAAGCACGGCTGGCCGTCGACGGTGTCGTACAGCAGTGTCCGGCCCTCGAACCCGAACTGCTTCATCCGGTCCTGGAACGTCGCGATGACGTACGCCCGCCGGTCCGGATCGCGGACCGGACGGAGTTGTTCGAGCCAGTAGACGTCGCAGCCCAACTGCCGCAACCCCAGAGCGTACTGCAGGTACACCCAGAAATGGCCGCCGCCGTCGGGAAAACTGGCGACCTTGTTGACCGACAGGACAACCGCGGTCATGGCGCCTCCGCCGCGACCGCGCGCGGGCTCGCTGGCACGTCGCGGAACCCGATCAACTGGATCTCCCGCTCGTGCAGCGCGGGCCGCATGCGCGGGTCGCACAGCGTTCGCAGCTCCACCTCGCGCTCGGTGAGGTAGCTGGAGTCGAATCCCGGTTCGACGTAGCCCGGGTGGCACGACAGCTCGGTCACGCCGCCCTGCACCTCTGTGTCGAGGAGGCGCAGCAGGCCGTCGACGCCGATCTGCTCGGGATGCGTCGCACCGCCCCAGCGGCCGTAGAACTTTCCGACGTAGCGCGCCGCCGAATACCCCCGCACCGGCACTCCGTCCTGCTGCGCCACCGCGAGGATGTGCGGCAGAACGCGCGCGTCCCGGTGGACGTTGTGGTGCGAGTCCATGTGCGTCGGTAGGATTCCCGCCAGCTCTTCGAATCGCGCGAGCTGCCGTCGGCACTCGGCCGCGGCGCGCACCGGATCGGCAGCATCCAACTCCAGATGGAGGCCGAGGCTCAGCGCGGGGTTCGCGCGCGCCCGCGCAACCGCGTCGGCCGCCGCCCGCCCATCCACCATGAGGCTCGCGCTCGTCAGGACTCCCCGCTCGTGTGCCTCCACGATGCCGCGGTTGATACCGCAGCTCGCGCCGAAGTCGTCCCCCGTGACGATGAGCCATTTCATGACGCCGCCAGCGCCGCGTACTCACGCAGCGGGCCTCCGGCCGCCGCGCGCTCGGCCGCCGCGCGGAAGTAGGACGCCAGGTGTGTGGGCGCATCCGGCACGCCTTTGAAGCCGGGGATGCTAGAGATGTCGACGACGTATGTCCGTCCCTCGCTCTCGATGAGGTCGACGCCGTAGAGGTCGATACCGAAGGCGCGGCCACAGCGCAGTGCGATGTCGGTTTGCTCGGCGGTCGGCGTGAATGGCTCGCCGTACTTCTCCGCTTCCGTCCGGGCCGGGAAGACCTTTCGGACACCGAAGAGCCGCTCGCCGATCACATAGATCTTCAAGTCGCGCCCCTCGGGCGGGTGATAGCGCTGTGCGAGGAGGGGGGGGGGCTTGTGCGCGGCCCGCGGCTCGGCGAGCAGCTCGGCCTCGTTCCGGACGACGCGCACACCTAACCCGCAAGTGCCGTCGTATGGCTTGACGACGAGCGGGCCAACATTCAGCAGCGGCGTCAACAGATCGGGCTGCGAAACGACGTACGTGGCGGGCATCGGGGTTCCCGCAGCCCCGAGAACGCGCGCGGCGATCACCTTGTCGCGGATCGCGACCGTAACGGGATATGGATTCACGATGGCGGCGCCCTGCGCATGCAGGACTCCCGCCAGACTCATCGAGATCCCGGAGATCTGTTTCAGCACGTACAGGTCGTGCTCCACCCGTACGGTCGAGAGGTCGATGAGGCGTCCGTTGGCAGCGATGACATCGACTACCACGCCGGCGTCGGCGAGCGCCTGCATGGTCTTCGGGAAGATGCTTACATGACCCGCGCCGTAGGGCCGCCTGAACAGGAACCCGATCCGCAGGCGTCTCATCCGACCGTCGGCGGCAGCGCGTGGTGACCGTTCGTCCGGCCCGGCCAGCCGAAGCGATCGAGCGCGTGCGTCAACTCCGCTTCGTACATCCGGAGATTCGGGAGGAAAGCGTCGGCCCAGGGACGGGCGAGGTGCTGCGCGTCCCACGTGATCACCGCCACCGCGCGCCATACGGCGCCGCACGTTGCGAGGCGCTCGATGTCGGTTGCATCGCAGTTCGGCCACCGCTCCCGGACCACGGCGCCGTACGTGGCGAGGTCTGGGCTCGCGGCGATGCGGCAGGAGGGATCAACTGCCTGAGCGAGGTCTATCCCGGGGACGGCTCTCCCGGCATCCTCCCAGTCGAAGGCCCCAATGTGCACGCCATGCGCCGACTCGAGGACGCGCAAGTTCTTGGCGTTGAAGTCGCCGTGGATCAGGGAGGACGGGAGGCCGTTCGAGGCGCGCTCGAGCTGATCCCATTCCTCGTCGAGCGCTTCGAACCGCGCCACCAGGCCGTCGAGAAACGCCACGTCGGCGCCACCGAAGGCGGGATTGTCCACGTGATCGCGAATCAGGTCCCGCGTCGCACGCATCTGCGCGCGGTAGCGGCTCGGTCCCGCATCAGGCAGCCCGGCGTGGTCGGCGGTGAACCGCGTCTCGGTGTGCAAGATCCCGAGCCACCGGGCGGCGGCGACGCGGTGCTCCGGGCGCAGCATGTCGTACTTCTCGCCCGCGATTTCGCCGATGAAGAGCCAGCAGACGTCGTCCTCGGGCGGCCCGTCGACAGTGCCGTAGTAACGCGGCCCCGCCAGCGGCACCTGCGGCAGGATACGCTCGTACACGGTGCGCTCGATGCGGCCGCTCTCGCGCGTACACCGCTTCGCGATCACCGCTGCGCCATCCGGCCCGATGCCTTCCAGGCGGTACACCGTCAGGTTGGGCCGTGGCTTGTTGGGCTTGAATTTGGCGGGGGTGATCCGGTCGGGTACCACGCGCTCGGGGTTGAGCCGCTGCCACGCCTGGACGGCTGGGTGGGCGAGCAGAATCTCCTGCCGCCTGGCGGACGCGGAGCCGACGGCGGCGACGGTCGGTCGCGGTGGGGCCAGGGTTGGGGTTGGGGGGGGGGGGCAGAGCGTCATCGCGGTCCCGCTGGTGTCGCCGACGATGCGACCGCGCGCCATCGTCAGCATCGCCGTGCACCGCGCCACTGCACTCGGCCGGTGGCTGATGATGATCACGGTGCGCCCCTTCTGAAGGCGCTCCAACGCGTCCACAATGGCCGTCTCGGTGTGCGCGTCCACCCCGCTCGTAGGCTCGTCCAGGATCAGCACTGGACTGTCCTTCAGGAACGCGCGTGCCAACGCGATGCGTTGGCGCTGGCCTCCGGACAGCTTCACTCCGCGCTCACCGACTTCCGTGTCGTAACCGCGCGGGAGGCGCTCGATGAACTCGTGGGCATTGGCCGCCTGCGCGGCCGCCACGATCTGCGCACGGCTCGCGCCCGGCATGGCGTACGCGATGTTCTCCGCGATGCTCGCCGAGAACAGCACCGAGTCCTGGAGGACGACGGCGAACTGCCGCCGCAGATCGTCCCGCCGGTAGTCCCGCAGGTCCACGCCGTCCAGCAGGATCCGCCCCTCCGTGGGATCGTAAAGGCGCGTGAGCAGGCTGATCAGGGTGCTCTTGCCCGCGCCCGTCGTGCCCTCGATCCCAACGCTCGTTCCGGGCGCGATGGTGAAGGAGACGTCGTGCAGCACCGGACGATCCGGCGCGTAGGAGAACGACGCGTGCTCGAAGACGACGGCACCGCTCGCCCGCTCGAGGGGCCGGGCGTCGGCCCGCTCGCTCACGTCCGGCTGCTCGTCCAGCACTGCGAAGGCCCGCTCGACGCTCGCCAGGTAGCCCTGCAGCGTCGCGGTTTTGCGGCTGATCGTCTTCATCGGATCGTACAGCTTGGCGACGTATCCCATCACCAGAAGCAAGTCGCCGAGTGACATGAGCCCGGAGCGGACATGCGTGATGCCCAGGAAAAGCACGATCGTCATGCTCGCGGCCGTGATCACACCGATCGCGACGCTGAAGCCACCCTCCGCCAGCGCCAAACCAACCCGGCCCCGCACGCCATCTGCCGAGCGCCGGATAAACCGGTTCCCCTCCCGCTCCTCCTGCCCAAACACCTTCACTACGCGCAGCGCGCCGAGCACCTCGTGGACCACGCCCAGGGCGATGCTCTCGAGCCGCCGCACGTCGCGCGACTGGCTGCGGAGCCGCGGCCGGTAGGCGCGCGCGATGAGCAGCAGCGGCGGCGACGCCGCCAGCGCGACGAATGCGAGCTGCCAATCGAGGCGGATGGTCACGTAGATCATGCCGGCCAGCGTCACCGCGGAGCTCACGAGTGGAAGGAACCCGTCGATCACGAGGGAGCGGATGGCCGGTGCGTCCTGTTGGATGCGGTACACGGAATCGGCGGTGCCGATCGTGTCGTGGTACGTGAGAGACAGCCGCTGCAGGTGCTGAAAGATCTGCGCGCGGAAATCGAGCTGCAGCCGCTCGCCCCCCAGCACCGTCAGATACTTCTGGGCCGCCACTTGCAACTGCGTCGCCACGGCGATGAGGATGGCCAGGACCGCCACCAGGCCGAGGACGCCGGACGGGGAGCGCATCGCCGGCGGCAGGAGGCTCGCCAGGAGAGGGGGCAATGGGCGCGAGCCGAGCACGGTGTCCACGGCGATCTTGAGCGGGAGCGGCGCCAGTAGTGCCAGCGGGCTGGCGAGGAGGCCGACCAGGAAAAGGGCAGCCACGAGGGGCCACATTGGGACGGCCTGACGCGCTAGACGCCGGTAGAGCGCGAGGTCGCTTAGGATCCTCATCGCCAGGTTCCCCAGTTGAGGTCCTGGAGGGTCCGCTGGATCGTGGCCATTCCGGCCATGCATTGTTCGACGATGTTGAGCGCCGGCAGGGCCGCGCCCAGGCCCAGCAGGACGGCGGCGCCCCACAGGTGCGCGTTCGCGGCTACGCCGGCAAGAGCGGCGAACGCCAGCGCGAGCATCGGCCCGCGCACCGGAACCAGGGGCCACCAGCGAAGCCGGAGGAGCTGCTTCCCCCCGGCGTGGTCCTCGGCCCCCGCGAGCAGGCGGGCGGTGCCGAGAATCCCCGCGCGTACCTCGAGGTCCCAGCAGTCGTGCTCCTCGCCGCGGAGCACGCAGGCCCCTTCGGACCGCAGGCGTGTTTCGAGCGCCCGTAACCGCTGGTCGAGCGGTATCCACTGCTCGCTCCAGACCGACGCCGTCAGGGGCCACAGCGGCGCTCGCCCCCGCTTCGCCCGCTGGCGCCAGGGTGTCAACCCCGCGCGGAGCCGGCCGCCGAGCCGGGCGAGTGGCTGCACGAGGTGCAGAAAGGCCGTCACCACCACGCGCTTGAGCCGTCCGATCCCGCGGGGCGCCTCGGGAAAGGACGCGCGGGTGGCGCTCAACGTCGCCTGCGCGATCGGGGGGAGCAGCGCGGCGACCGCGAGGGGCACCGCGACTTTGAGAGGTTCGTAGACCAGGCTGAGTCCGGCCATCGCCCACAGCGTCGCGGTCAGCAGATGCCACTCGGGCATCTGGGGCAGAAACGCCAGCACGCTCGGCGCCGGCTCGTACAGCGACTGGAATGGGGCGCAGCCCCACACGCCGTGGTAGATGCGAGCCGGGCGCCAGCCGAGCAGCCGCGTGAGCCCGGGGCCGTAGATGCGGCCCGCCCAGCGCACGTGTCCCGGCCCGTTGTACTTCTCGGGCCATTTACGCTCCAGCATCGCCTCGGCGCGCCCGTAGCCGATTTGCTGCCTCCAGTAGGTGCGCAGCGAGTTCCGGCGGTGGTGCCACACCAGGGCGGCGGGGTGGAAGCCGAGCGTCCAGCCGCGCTCCTGCAGCCGCCAGCACACGTCCACGTCGTCGCCGGCGGTGCGGAACTGCGGATCGAATCCGCCGATCGCCTCGAGGCAGCTTTTCCGGAACGCCATGTTGCACCCGGGGATGTGCTCGGCCTCGCGATCGTTCAGCAGCACGTGGACGGGGCCGCCCGGCGCGCGCGCCACGCATTCGGCGATTGGACCGTCGCCTGGCGGCGCGATGTTGGGCCCGCCCACGCCCGCATGGGCCGTGCTCATGAACGTGGCCGCGAGATACCGCAGCCACTGCGGATCGGGCCGCGCATCGTCGTCGATGTACGCGACGATCTCGCCGGTCGCCGCAGCGAGGCCGGCGTTCCGCGCGTGGGACAGCCCGCGGTTCGGCGTTTGGATCAGGACCGGGGCGTACCGGCGCGCGATCGCGGCGGTCGCGTCCCGCGATCCGTCGTCGACAACGATGACCTCGTAGTCGGGGTAGTCGAGGCGGGCGAGCCCGTCGAGACAGTCGCCGATCGTGCGCGCACCGTTGTACGAGCACACGACGACCGAAACGCGGGGCCAGTGCAGGCGCGACGAGAACGGCACGTCGTCGAACGCCTCGCGCACTGCGCCGAGGCCGAGCTTCGGCGACCGGTCGGCGCGCGTCAGGCCGAACGCCCAATCGGCCACGCCCTGGTGCCGATACCACTCGTCGGTCCACGAAAAGATGAATACGCCCGCGCAGCCCCCGGCGAACGCCGTCCGCACTTGCCAATCGAGCACCTGCGCCTGCGCGCGCTCGCCGTTGCGCAAGCTGTCCAAGCCCAGCTCGCTCATGAGGAGCGGCCGATCACCGGCAATGTTCTGCAGCCGCGCGAGGTAGAGCTTGAGCCGGTCCTGGGACTCGAGGTAGACATTGAACGACAAGAGGTCGAGGAACGGCAGCACGAGGTATTCCGTCGTGGGGTAGTTCACGTACGTGACGAGCCCCTCGGGATCCTCGCGCTTCACCACGCGATACAACCGCTCGAGGTAGCTCTGTACGCGCTCGGGGCCTAACCACCGAGCCATCGGCGCCGCGATCTCGTTGCCCAGGGCGTAGCACAACAACCCGGGATGGCCCGCGCAATCGCGCACCTTTGCGGCCACCAGCGCCTCCACGTCGGGCGCGCCCTGCCGGTCGATCAGGTACCCGACGTACTGCTCGGCGGAGAGTCCGACCATGACGCGGAGGCCGTGGCGCTGCGCGACGTCCAGGAGCGCGCGTGGCGGCATCGTGTGGGGGATGCGCACGGCGTTGATGCCGGCCGTCGCCATCTGCGCGAAGTCGCGCTCCACCTTCGCGAGGTCCTGGTACTCATTCCCCTGGGCGTCGGGCGCGAACGCGCCGTAGGTGACGCCGCGGATGTAGAGCTTCTCGTCCCCGACGAACAGGAACTTCCCGCGAACGTATGGCCGCGCCGCCGACTGAATGGACGCAGGGGCGAGGCGACCATCGCCCGGGCCGTGCGTCGGTGATACGCCAACGGGGAGCGAGGCTACTCGGATCGGATGCGCCACGGTGGCCGCTCCCCCTCGCGGATGTTTGGCCGCCCTGCGAGGGGCAGCAAGGGAAAAGCTGGCACCGCCGGGCGCGCCAAGTGGACGGCCAGGTTCGACGACGTGTCGAGCAAGTTGCGAGACAGTACCGACGGCGACGGTGCTGGATCGCGCTGCACGATGCGCTCTCCGTCAGTTCGTTGAGGTTTGTACTCGATTGACGGCGGTTGCGAACGCTTGACGACGATTCAGAAGGCGAGCCCGCAAAGCATATGCCAGCCCCTGACATCGCCTGCTCGGCGCGGGGTCGTTAGGTATGTTCTTACATATCACCCACTAGGTAAGGCCCTAGGAATCCACGCGACCCAAGTACCTGTGCGGTTTGCATGCAACGTGTGGACTGCGCGCAACGGCAGTCCTGCAACACCCTTCAACTCGCTGGACTCGGTGCGTTACGTTTGCGGGTGCTCGTGCATCTCAGCCGCGTCGCACGACGCAGCGGATCGCGGCCGATCCTCACCCGCCGCAGTGGTCGTCACCAATGGGAAACGCGCGCTCAAACTGGAGTTCGCCCCGATCATGGGGCTGGTGAGGCTCAAAGGCTCAATCGATCAATCAGGCCGAGGCGTCTTCCAATCGCTGGTCATGATGAACAGCGGCGCGCCGTCGAACTGATATATGGGACGCAGCCGCTTGGTGTTGTAGTACTTCGAGACATCGACGACTTTTTTCTCGGTCGTCACGCTGGCAAGCGGAACGCTGTCGTAGAAGCCGCGGTGAATGCTGACCAGGCGGCCGTATTCTTTGCGCCGGACGAGATCGAGCGCGAGGTTGCCGAACGCCATCGGCACGATCGAATCGAGCGCATCCGGATCGCCGGAGCGCACCAGATAGCCCAGCCGCTGGTTCACCACGTCGATGCGCCGGCCGTTGTTGTACTTGGCGGACGATTCCTTGAGCGCCGCACCGATGCGATCTCCGATACCGCCCAGCTTGCGGTGTCCGAACATATCGGTCTCCTCACCCTCGAAGCTCATCCCTTCATGCGAGGTGAGGCGCGCACCTTCGGAAATCAACACGACCGAGTAGCGGCTCGGATTCTTGTTGCGATCGACGGTCAGCAGCTCGGCCAGGTGCTCGACTTCGACCGGGTACTCGGGAATCACGCAGCGATCGGCTGCTCCCGCCATCGTCGGCAGCAGCGCGGTAAAACCGGCGTAGCGGCCGAACACCTCGATGACCAGAAAGCGCTCGTGCGACCCGGCCGACGTCCGCAGCCGGTGCGTCAGCTCGATCGTGCGTGTGACGCAGGTGCTGAAGCCGATGCAGTAGTCGGTTCCGTAAACGTCGTTGTCCATCGTCTTCGGGATCGCGACGACGTTCACCCCTTCATCGTGCAGCCGCTTGCCGTAGCTGAGGGTGTCATCGCCGCCAATCGGAACCAGGATGTCGACGCCGATGTGCTCGAGATTCTTGAGCACATCCTTCGTCGCATCGTTGACCTGTTCGGTATAGGTGCCGGCGAGATGCGGCGGGACGCGGTCCTTCGGCAAGTGACTGGGGCGGGTGCGCGAGGTGTGCAGAAATGTGCCGCCGGTGCGACCGGCGCGATTCACGACCGCCTCGGTGAGCGGCACGATCTGCTCACTGTTGTCGGCGCCCTTGTCGCGAGAATAATCGACTAGACCACCCCAGCCGTGGCGAATGCCGATGACGTTGTAGCCGTCGCGCAGCGCGCGAATCGTGATGGCGCGAATGGCGGGATTGAGTCCGGGGACGTCGCCCCCGCCGGTCAGGATACCTATGGTGCCTTTGCTCATGGGCCCCAAAAATACCCGAATCGGGGTAGTACAGAAGACACACCGGGAGCGACCTATGCCTATTAACTTTCGTCACGACGTCGATCAGGTCCTGAAAGAGGCCAAAACCCAGCAGAAATCGGTACTTCTCGACTTCAGCGCCGCACCGATGTGAAGTGGCTGTGCTCGGCTGGATGCCGAGGTGTGGCCGGATCCACGCGTCACGCGCTTCGTCACCGAGACCTTTATTCCAGCGCGCGTGCATGTGAAAGACGACCCGGAGCCGTTCAAGCGCTATAGCGAGCGTTACAAAGCGCCGTGGACGCCTACGATTCTCTTGCTCGATGCGAACGGCGTGGAACACCATCGCATCGAAGGCTTTCTGCCAGCCGCCGATCTCTTAGCACAGCTGATGTTGGGACGCGCCCGCATCGCCTTCGACGAGCAGCAGTGGGCCGAGGCTGAGCGTCGCTTTCGGCAAATCGTGGAGGAATTCCCGCAGACCGATGCCGCTGCGGAGGCACTCTATTGGGCCGGCGTCACTCCCTACAAGGCGACCGGGGATCCTTTGTCGCTGAAGCAAACCGCGCAGGCATTCACGCAGCGCTACCAGGACACGCCGTGGGCGAAGAAGGCGTCCGTCTGGGCTTAGACGGGTTAGACGTTGATGCCCAGGTTCCTTCGGGCTATGTTCGGTGGCATGCGTCGCATTCTCCTCGCTGATGCCGACGCGTTCTATGTCGCCGTTGCCCGCGCCGTCGATCCCGAGGGCGCCGGGAAAGCGACGTTGCTCATCGTCGGCGGCTCGCGCGACAGCCGCGGTGTGGTCTGCTCCGCTTCCTACGAGACCCGCAAGTTCGGCGTCCGCTCGGCCATGCCGATCGCGCGCGCACTGCGCCTCTGTCCTGATGCCGTCTGCGTTCCCGTTCCCTTCAAGGAGTGCTGGGCGAAGAGCCGCGAGATCC
>QHUJ01000064.1 GCA_003221895.1 Gemmatimonadota bacterium
AAGCTCGCCGAGGAGCTGAGCATCGCCGACCACGTGCGCTTTGTCGGGAACGTGCCCGAAGCCGAGTTGCCCGCGGTCTTCAACCTGGCGACCGCGTACGTCGGCGTGTCGCGCCGCGCAGATGGCTCGCGCGTCGAAGGATTCGGTGTTGCCCTCGCCGAAGCGAGCGCGTGTGGGTTGCCCGTGATCGCGGGGCAGTCGGGCGGGTTGGCGGAAGCGGTTCAGGACGGGGAGACGGGATTGGTGGTTGATCCCGACGAGCAGGCTGCCGTTGCCGGCGCAATCAAACGACTCGTGGGCGATCAGCTGCTCGCACGGCGACTCGGTCAGGCGGGGCGCAAGTCGATCGAGACCTACTACAACTGGGACCGTGTGATCCGCGACCTGCGGGACATCGAATCACAAGTCTCCTCCTAGCGTTCAATTTTCCTCCTCATGGCGGCGGCATTGCCCGGATGATGGGCGAGCTCGCGCTGCGGTATCCCAGGAACTCCCTCATCGTTTCTACGGGCGCGTACGAAAACAGCGCCGCGAGCGACGCGCGCTTCCCCCAGCCGATCGATCGGGTGCGAATCCGTGCGACGCGCTCGCGGACCGTGCAGGGGCTCGCGCTGTGGACGTGGCGTGCCGGCGCGCTCGCCAAACGATGGCGCCCGGGTTTCACCTGGTGCGGGGAGTTAAAACCCGCCGGATATCCGGCCCGCTGGCTCACTGGCCGACACGGCATCCCGTACGGCGTCATCGTCTACGGAACGGAGCTGCTGCTCATCGAGTCGAAAATCCGCCGCAGCCGCTTCAAGCGACGCACCGCGGGGAGCATGATCAGCAAGGCCGCCGTGATCGTTGCGATCAGCAGGTGGACGGCGGAGCTCGCCCGCGATGTTCTGGGTTTGCTCGACGTCAACGTGCCGGTGGAGACGGTCCCACTTGGTACAACGCCGTCGTATTTCCGGCCAGGTGTAGATCCGAGCGCTGTGCGCGCGAAGTACGGACTCAACGGCGGACCGTGGCTTCTCACCGTCGCGCGCCTCGAGTGGCACAAGGGCATCGACACGGTCATGCGTGCCCTTCCCAAGATTCGCGCCGAGCATCCCGAGACCCGGTACGCTGTCGCGGGAGTGGGGGACCGGCTTCTCCAGCTCCAACAATTGCAGCGCGACCTCGGCCTCGGCGAGATGGTGCGGTTTCTGGGTGCCGTGCCGGATGAAGAGCTGCCGGCGCTCTACAACGCTGCGGATCTGTACGTCGGTGTGTCGCGACGGCACGAGCTGTTGGCAGAAGGATTCGGGATCTCACTCGTCGAAGCGTCGGCCTGCGGACTCGCGGTGGTGGACGGGGATTCTCGTCGATCCCGAGGATCCTCAGGCAGTGGCAGCGGGGATCAATGAACTGCTGGCGGACCCGGAGCGACGGAGACAGCTCGGCGTGGCGGGAAGGAAAGTGGTGGAGTCGCACTACAACTGGGATCGGGTCGTCAAAGACCTGATGGAGATAGAATCGCCGATATCGGTCGGGTGTATGAAGCGTTCGCTACCACCCCTCCTGGAGGGAAGAATGAAGGTCCTCGCCGCGGCGTTTGGCTTCCTTGCCGCCTGCGCTTCCAATCAGACGCAATCCAACCCCCAAGCCACGCCGGAGAATCGAAACGCCACAGCGCTCGCACCCGGAGCGCATCACGTAGTCCTGAACGGCGTGCGGTTCTATTACGTCGTCGGCGGGCAGGCACCCACGGGAACTCCGCCAGTCGTTTTTCTGCATGGCGGGCCCGGACAAGGGAGCGAGCATTTTGCGGCGCTCGCTGGGCCGTTCATGGAGCGCGAGCTGCGCATGATCTATTACGATCAGCGTGGCAGCGGCTGGTCGGAACGACCGGTGAATCGTGATTATGCGATCACCAGCATGGTGGACGACATCGAGGCGCTGCGGCTGGAATTCGGCACGCCGAAGCTCGCCCTGATCGGCCACTCATTCGGATCCGTTCTGGCGCTCGAGTACGCCGCGAAGTATCCCAACAACGTTGCTCATCTGATTGTTGTGGACGGGTTATGGGACACCCAGGTCCAATGCCCATTGCGCCTGGCGCGATTCGCGGAGCTGCGTCCAGAGGCGTACGAGCGCGGGCGCGGAGACACGATCCGGTCGGACGGATCGATCCGAAACCAGTGTGATGTCGAGCTGCGGACGCGCAACGGGTTGAGCGCCGAGGATAAACGAGCGTTCGATCTCCAGACCGTATTCGGCGAGGACTCTGCCGTGGCCCGGCGTCTCGACAGCGTCACCACCGCCATGCACGTGGTGTACGGCACCGAGGTGAGTGCCGCGGTACTCAACGCCGGTATGAACCGCTATCGATTTACACAGCTCGATCGTGTGACGATGCCGACATTGGTGATTGCCGGTCGGTTGGATGGCGCGGTGCCGCCCGAAGGTTTGCGGATTTTAGCCGAGCACTTGCCACACGCCCGCTATCTTGAATTCGAGCGAAGTGGGCACTTCCCCTATTTGAATGAACCGGATCGATTTGCGAGAGAGGTTACTGCCTTCATTCGGTCCACACGCTGAAAAACAATCAACCCGACCTGAGCATCTCCTTCTCCTGCGCCGCCGGCCGCGCGATGATCGCACACGTCGCGCAGTGCCGGATGTAGTCACCATCGGCGACCACTCCTGATCCGGCTGCGTCATAGCTGGCAACTAGCCATTCTCAAGCGGTCTTGACGATCCGTCACGCCCCTCCTTACGATACCTCACCGCCTCGGAGCGGCCTATGCGACGTGTCCTCGGGATCTGTCTCTGGTTACTCGGCGTGTTCGCGCCCGCCATCAGCGGGCAAGTATCACGCATCGGGGTCGATCGCCGCGTCGAGCTGATGGCGATCATCTTCAAACTCGCTGGCAATCGCGAGTTCAATCAGAATAACTACAGGACGTACAACGCGGACATCGAGCGGTATTTCGGGCCGTTTCGCGATCACGAAGCAGTCGCGTTGGCCCGCGAGCTGCGGGGGCAGTACGGCGTGGGTTTCAGCTCGGTGATGAGCATCGCGATCCGCCTGTCCGACCCCCCGGAGTTGCGCGCTCGCGTCCCCTTTGACTCGGCGGCCGGCTGGCCCGCTCCGGCTGCGGCCGCGGAGCGATTCGTCGCAGCGGCCCGACGCTTCGCGCTCGACAGCCGCGCCGCCGCCTTTTTCGATGACCACCGCACGATCTACGACTCTGCCGATGCCAGGTTGCGGCGCCCCGTGGCGCGCGACGCCGACTTCGCGTGGATCGCCAGCTTCTACGGCGTCCCGAGGGACCGGGATTTTGTCGTGGTCCCCCTGCTGGCTACCTCAGAGGTGAACTTCGGGCCCTGTGCGCAGCCGCCGGGCGCGCGGCTGGAGTGCTACAGCATCCTCGGTCACCGGCGCACGGACTCGGCCGGCTTTCCGACCTTCGACGAGGACTTCGTCCCAACCCTCGTCCACGAGGTGGCGCATGGTTTTGCCAACCCCCTGGGGAACGCGCGCCGGGCAGAGTTCGAGCGCTCGGGACCGCGCGTCCACGCTCTCGTCGCCGACGCGATGCAGGCGCAAGGCTACGACTGGACGAGCATGATCAACGAATCGCTGGTCCGTGCTAGTGAAGCGCGCTATCAGGCCGCGCATGAGGGCGAGGAGGCCATGCGCGCGTTCCTCGCGGAGCAGCGCCGCGGCAGCTGGTTCTGGGAGGACGAGTTAGCGAATCTGTTCGCCCGCTACGAGTCGAACCGCAGCGCCTATCCCACCTTGGCGGCATTCATGCCCCAGGTGGTCGCGTACTTCGATTCGCTGCCCGACCGCGTGCCCGGCATGCAGCGTCGCTACGACGCGCTCCGGCCGAAACTCGTCGCGTTGTCGATCGAGAACGGGTCCGAGACGGTGGACCCCGGCCTGACCGAGATCGTGGCACGATTCGACCGGCCCGTCCGGGATGATGGCTGGAGCGTGGTGCCGGTCTTCGGACCTTCGGGACCCACACCCGACGCGCGGGCAAGGGTCCCCACGATCAAATGGAAGTCGCTGGGTGGATCTCGCGCGGCGTTCGTGCGCGGGCAGGGACTCGACTCGACGGGAACCACGTTCCGGTTGGGGGTGGAGCTCGAGCCCGGTCGGGAGTACGAGTTCTCGCTCAACACGCCGCACGGCCTCGGCTTCCGAAATGCAGACGACGGCGTGCCCCTAGCTCCCTACCGCATTCGATTCAAGACCAGGACGGGCGCTAATCAAGAGTAGCCTCCTGCTCAATTGCATCTGGTCAAGGCAGGAATCGCAGGGTAGCCTCTGGACACTCAACCTCACCCCGATCTCAGCATCTCCTTCTCCTGCGCCGCCGGTCGCGCGATGATGGCGTAGGTCGGGCAGTGCCGGATGTAGCCGCCGTCCATCGGCGACCACTCCTGATCGGGCTGTGTCACAACGGCCTTCCGCTCCGAATCGAGCACGAACATCCCCTGCGGGCCGTGGACCAGGCAGGTTCCGCAGCCGATGCAGCGCTCTCGCTCCACGCGCACAAACACCTGCCGCTTCGGATAGATGCCGACATCGTCCGGCTCGGGCCATTCATCGGGACGGTCGAGCGCCGTGCTGGTGGCCCGATAACCTTCCTCGACTTCCTCACGCAGGTGATCGAACGAGAACATCGTGACGTGCTCGACGCGCGGCTGGATATAGTGGACCGGCGGTGTCGTCCAGGTACGCACGCGCTGCTCGAGCAGGGTCTGCATCAGGATCTCAGTCGCGCGCGCGAACACGCCCGCAAACCCGTCATCCTGGGCATCCGCCGTGAGCACACTGTTCGCGGAGACGTCGACCGCAACGATCGTTTCGGGGCCGAGCGCGCGCGCCGCGTCAAAGGGGACGTTGGAGACGACGGCGCCGTCGACGTAGAAGCGGCCGCCGATCTCGTGCGGCGGGAAGTAGCCGGGCAGCGCGCAGGAGGCAAATACGGCATCGGCGACGCGAATGTCGTCGAGTCCGGGCAGCCCCCAGAACACCTGCATGCCGGAATTCAGGTCTACCGTGTTGACAATGACTGGGGGATCGAGCTGCGGGAAGGTGAGGTCGCCGACGGTCCGGGCGATGAGATGCTCCAGCGGCTCGCGGCGGAACAGGGCCGGCGAGCGCATGCGCTTGAACGCCATGTCGGCGTGGGCGACGGCGAACACGTCCTTGCGCTTCAGGGACAGCGCGACCTCGCGCAGCTTGGCAATCCCCATTCCCCCGGCCCAGGCGGCAGCCACGAGCGCGCCGACGCTCGACCCAATGATCCGCGTCGGCCGGTGACCGCGCTCGAGCAGCGCCTGGAGCACGCCGATGTGGGCGAGCCCCTTCATCCCGCCGCCGCCCAGCACGAGGGTGAACGGTGTATCGCGTTTCACTGCACGATCCGCTTGCCCGGGGGGTTCTGTCCCGAGTAACGTAGTCGAGACCCCCATGGCGGCGCCACTATTCTGGACACGATTTGCTCGTGACCCTTGGGCCCGCTTCGGCCTGGGATTGGTCGCGATGCTCGCCGTGATCGCGCTGATCGCGCCGTGGCTTGCGCCCGGTGATCCGTTTCGCGGCGATCTCGCCGTGAGTTTGCGGCCTCCATCCCACTCCTTTCTGCTGGGCAGTGACGCGCAGGGTCGCGACGTCCTGTCCCGGGTGCTCTATGGTGCGCGTCTCTCCCTCGCCGTCGGACTCATCAGCCAGAGCATCGCGCTCGCCGTCGGCGTCACCCTGGGATTGCTCGCCGGTTTCTACGGCCGCTGGATCGACGGGATGATCATGCGCCTTGCCGACGTCACCCTCGCGTTCCCCTCATTATTGCTGTTGATCGCCATTGCCGCCGCCGTGAAGCCGTCCCTACCAGTCGTGTTCGTCGTCATCGGCATCGTCGGCTGGGCGGGCATGGCCCGCCTCGTGCGCGGTCAGGTGCTGCTTGCCCGCGGGCTCGAGTACATCCACGCCGCGCGCGCGCTGGGCGCGTCCGATCTCCGGATCATCGGCCGGCATCTGCTGCCCAACGTGATCGCGCCGGTCATTGTTGCGGCGACGCTCGGCATCGGCGGCGCCATCATGGCCGAAGCCGCCCTCTCGTTCATCGGCCTCGGCGCCCAGCCGCCGACGCCGTCCTGGGGCGCCATGGTCGCCGATGGCCGCGATCTGCTGCGCGTCGCGCCCTGGGTGTCAATCGCACCCGGTGTGGCGATTGGACTCGCGGTGTTCGGACTCAACCTCCTCGGCGACGGCC
>QHUJ01000116.1 GCA_003221895.1 Gemmatimonadota bacterium
TGAGCAGGGCGTAGAGGTGTGTCGCCTCGCGCTCTGACAGACTGTGCTGGTTGATGCCGTCGGTCGCGACCTGGATCCAGAACCCGGCCGTGGTCGGCGTACCGACGCTCAACGCCCAGTAGGCGGCGATGCCGATCTGTTCGGCAGTGCGGGTCTCGGAGATCTGGCGGATTTCGTCGCGCGCCGTCACGAACGCCGCAGACGCAAACGCCGGCGGTGGCCCCGGCCGGAACTGGCTCGCGGAGGTCAGGAACCAGGGAGTCACCCCCGGCAGCTGCCCTCCCGCGATCGTCGGCGGGGTGGTGTTGCTAGTCCAGAAGCCGGGGCCCGTTGGAATGGTACCGGTAAACGCGCGGCTGAACCCGTCAGTCTGCGCTCGCGCAACGATCTCGGCACCGACCGCGCGACCGGTCGCCTCACCATGGGCGAATGCCGGGTGCGATCCGCCGGGCCCGGCGTTCGCCTGAGCGTCGACCAAGTCCTCCAGCGCCTGAGCCTGGCTGGGGAACAGATAAGTCAATACGACGACCGACGCGCCAGCGACCGCGCCGCGATCCAGTTCCAGTCGGTTTCGTCCACCGGCCCCAATCCCAATTCCGGAGGCCACGTTTGCGACGTCGATGCCACCCTGGGCGGCTTCCGCCCGCTGCACGGCCAGGTACTGCGCGACGCCCAGGAGGGGATACGCGTGCGTGGCAGTCTGGGGGTTGAAGCCCGCTTGGGAAACGAGACCGGCTGCCTTCTCCTGCCAGGCCGGGCTGGCGAGGCCTTCGGTAAACGGCAGGCCATTGTGCGACGCGGAAAGACCCAACCCCGTGGGGCCGGGTGCTCGGTCGGTGCAGGCGGCCAGCGCCAGCGAGCCGGCAAGAGCAATGGATACTCGCACAACCCTGAACATGTGAACCTCCGATTGTTGAATGCCACTTCAAGCCTGGCGACAGCGGCGACGTCCGCGATTAATGCGACGTTCGCTTCACCTAGGGATTGAACGGAGTTTGTTCGAGCGATTGCTCGGGGGGGACGACGAGAAGTGGCTAGTGAACCGTTTGCGACATGGTGTCGTTCGGAGGCTCCGCTTGCAACTTCATCGACTCCAATCGCACTCGGCGTACCATCCCCCACAGCCCTGGAGCGCGCATGCGAGACATTAGAGCCCGATGGGGCGCGCTGTCCAGCCGCGATTACATTCGATCCGTGGCTTCCAACTTGTCTGCACCCGGCGAGCGGCTGCGCGCGTCCTGGCGCCGGCTGTCCAAGTTCCCCGGCGGCAAGACGCTGTTCAGTCTCATGGTCGGGTGGATGACGCCGTACTCCGGGACGATCGGCGCGCGGGTGGCGGACCTCGAGCCAGGGTTGTGTCGCGTGACGCTCCGCGACCGCCGTCGCGTGCGCAATCATCTCGCGTCGGTGCACGCGATGGCGCTGGCGAACCTCGCCGAGATGGCGAGTGGACTCGCGGTTCTGGTGGGACTCCCGCCGGGGGTCCAAGGGATCGTTACCGGTTTCTCGATCTCCTACCTCAAGAAAGCCCGTGGTTTGTTGACGGCCGAGTGCCGCGTGAAGGGACTCGAGGTGACCGCCGAGCAGGAGTACGAGGCGCCGGTCGTGATCACCGACGTGCTGGGCGATGTCGTCGCCCACGCCACCGCCCGCTGGCGCCTGCGCCCGATCCCCACTCGATGAGCCTGCTCGATACGCCGCTCTCACGGCAGGTCGGCATCGACGTGCCGTTGATCTGCGGCGCGATGTATCCCTGCACCAACCCCGAGCTGGTCGCCGCCGTCTCGGCGGCCGGCGGCATCGGCGTCGTCCAACCGCTGTCGATGATCTATGTCTACGGGCACGACCTGCGGGAGGGACTGCGGCTCGTCCGGCGGACGACTGCCAAGCCGATCGGCATGAACGTCTTGATCGAACGCAGCTCCAAGCTGTACCTCGAGCGCATGCACCGATACGTCGACGTGGCGCTCGAGGAAGGGGTGCGCTTCTTCGTCACGTCGCTCGGCAATCCGCGCTGGATGGTGGATCGCGTCGCGCCGCTTGGCGGCATCGTGTATCACGACGTCACAGAGCGAAAGTGGGCCGAGAAGGGATTGGCGGGCGGGGTGCACGGGCTGATCGCGGTGAACGATCGCGCGGGTGGGCACGCGGGCCCGCGCCGCGCGCAGGCGCTGTACGACGAGCTCGCGGATCTGGGTGTGCCCATCGTCTGCGCCGGCGGTATCGGTGACGAGGCCGGCTTCGTAGCGGCGTTACGGATGGGCTATGCCGGCGCCCAGCTCGGCACCCGGTTCATCGCGACGGTCGAGTGCGGCGCGCACGACGACTACAAGCAGGCGATTGTGCGGGCGAACGAGGACGACATCGTCCTCACCGAGCGCGTGACCGGCGTTCCGCTGGCGGTGATCCGCACGCCCTACGTCGAGCGGATCGGCACGAAGGCCGGCCCGATCGCGCGCTGGCTGCTCCGCGGTCGCCGGACGAAGCATTGGATGCGCACGATTTACGCGCTGCGTTCGGCGTGGCAGCTCAAGCGGGCGTCGCTCGCGGGCGGCGCCGGCGAGAAGACGTCCAAGGACTACTGGCAGGCAGGAAAGAGCGTCGCCTGGATTCACGCGATCGAGCCGGCCGGAGAGATCGTCCGGCGCTTCGCGGCGGCTGCGAAACGAGAAGGGGCGAGCATCTCGGCCCGCCCCTCATTAACTTGAAATCCCGTAATTTACTGGCCCCTCGTCCAATGGCAGGACAGCGGACTTTGGATCCGTCAATCTAGGTTCGAATCCTAGGGGGCCAATTCCTCGTGCGGTTGCCCTCCGCCCAGCGTCCGTGTCGACACCCAGATGTCCGTACCTCCGAACCCACCGGACCGACTTGATGCGAACACCAGTATTCGACCACCCCCCGAGAGACCGGGTTGCTGCTCGGCGGCCGTCGAGTTGAGTGGCGCTCCCGGGATTGACCGGGGGACTCCCAGGCGATCATCTGTGATTCCGTAGTCATATAGCCTCCGAGGCTATTGCCCGTCACCCGGCCTGCGGGTGGAGATCCAGAGGTCCTGCAACCCGTAGCCGCCCGCTCGGATCGACGTGAAAATGAGCGTGCGTCCGTCGCGCGACAGAACCGGCTGCGAGTCGATGTCTGGGGTGTTGATCGGCGCGTCCAGGTGTTCGGGTGCCGACCACGGATCGCTGATGCTCTGGCGTGTGAGCCGATAGATGTCGAAGCTGCCCAAGCCACCGTCGCGGATCGAGGCAAGGAACAACTCGTGGCCGTCCGTGCTTACGGACACTTTTTGGTCGAAGCCGGTCGGATCGCTCAGCTCAGGGACAAGGACGGCGGGTCCCAGTGGCACGCCGTCGTGCGAGACGAAGACTTTGTAGATGTCTGTGCTGCCACCGGGGCTCGGCCGGTTGAAGTACACCGAGGCGTTCGCTTCCCCGGACACCTTCACGTAATAGGAGCCTTGCTCGGCTGCCGCGGTATTCACATCGGGCCCCAGGTTCACGGGAGGCCCCCAGACGTCGCCCGCGGCGCTGGTGCTGATTCGCTGCGACACGTAGATGTCGGAGCTACCGAAACCGCCGGATTTCGCGCTGTAGAAAAACAGCAGCTGCCCGTCGTCCGATACCGTGGGCGAGGCCTCGATAGCGTTGGTGTTAATCACCGCGCCCAGATTCACCGGCGCCTCCCACGGACACGCCAAACACTGTCGCTCGGACATCCAGATGTCGTTGTTGCCGAATCCACCCGGCCGCGTCGAAATGAAGTAGAGTGCGTGCCCGTTGGACGACAACGAGGCGTTCGCGTCTACAAAACCGGAGTTGACCACGGGACCGAGATTCACCGGCTCGGACCACTCCGCGCCGTCAAAGCGGTCCGCCTGGATGGCGAACGTCACGGGATCCGACCGCTCTCGGCATGCGACCAGCGACGCTCCGGCGATCAACGCGGCGACACTGCTGCGAAAACGGCTCATAGGGCCTCCGGCATCATGGTTTCACACGTGCACGACTGATAGAGAGCATGCTCCCCCCTTGCACGAGTACTGGTACTACTGCCAGCAGCTGCCGCTGGTGCCGGTCGGAATGGCGCAGCCCTTGATGCCGGTGAGGCCCAGCCCATCCCGCGCGATGAGCTGCACGTTGTAGGTCGTGCGCTGACCGAACACCTTGGTGATGATCACTCCGCTCCCGGTTGTCCCATCCCCGAAATCCCAGGACCACCCGGCCACGCCAGTGGCGTCAGTCGATCCGCTGCCGTTGAAGGTGCAGGAGCGGCCGCCTTTGATCTTCCCACAACTCCACGTGTAGCGCGCGACAGGGGGATCGTTCAACGTGTTCCCCGTGGCCACGTTCGAATAGGGAGAGACCTCGTCCGCGTTGAACGCGATCACGCGATAGCGATACGCCGTCGAAACCGACAGGCCGTTGTCGCTGTAGCTCGTGACGTCCGCCCCCACGGATCCGATCCAAGCGAAGTCCGCGCATCCCGCTCCCACGCAACGCTCGATGTTCGATCCCGTCTCTGTCGGACCGGGATCGGTCCAGGCGAGATTGATCTGCGAGTAGCTCGCGCCCGTCGCGGTCAGGTTGCTCGGGGCGGCGAGCGCAGCCGGAGTCGCAGTGTTCGAGACGTTGGAATAGTCGGACGTGCCGCCGGAGTTGCCGGCACGCACGCGATAGGAGTACGACGTGCTCGGCGTCAAGCCCGCATCGCTATAGCTTGCTGCGTTGGCACCGCGAGTGGCGATCTTCACAAAGTCCGTGCACCCCTCGCCGCTGCAGCGTTCGACTTCGAACCGCGTTTCGTTCGTGGCGTTATCGGTCCAGGACAAGTCGATCCGGAGACCGGTCTCTGCCGCTGTCTGAAGACCGCTCGGCGCGAGGGGAGGGGGAGGGGGTGGCCCTGCGTTGACAAAGCCGCTGTACAGCAGGTAATCGTGACCAGGATCCGGCGGTGGCGGCTTGTAGCCGTTAGGATCATTCCACGTGATCTTGCCGAGCGTCGCATTGTCCTTGAGCGCCGCGTCCACCTGCTGTGGCGCCGCTTGTGGGTCGGTCTCGAGATAGAGGGCTGCCGTGCCGACGACGTGGGGGGTCGCCATCGACGTGCCGCTCAATACCGCGATCGAATTGTCGTCATAGATCCAGGCGGAGGTCACGTCCACGCCGGGCGCCCACATGTCCACACACGTGCCGCGGTTGGAGAAATCCGCCTCGACATCGTTGACATCGGTTGCCCCCACGGTGGTCGCGTCCGGCGTGCTCGCCGGCGAGTAATAGCAGGCATCGTCGGAATAGTTCGCGGCCGCGACGCCGTAAAAGACACCGGCGTTGATCGAATTGGCCACGGCGGTGTTGAGCGCGTCGGAGTAGCCCCCGGCCAACGACATGTTGGCGACGGCCGGACTCAGGTGATGGGTGGTCACCCAGTCCACGCCCGCGATCACGCCCTCATACGTGCCAGAGCCGTCGCAATCGAGCACTCGCACGGAATACAGCAAGACCGATTTCGCGACGCCGTACGTCGTACCGCCAATCGTCCCGGCGACGTGCGTGCCGTGGCCGTAGCAATCACTGCCATCGCCACCGATTTCGTCTTCGCCCAGCGATGCGCGCCCACCGAATTCAGTATGGGAATAGAGAATTCCGGTGTCGAGGATGTAAACGTGAACACCCGCGCCGGTCGCGTTGTACACGTACGAGCCGCTGAGCGGCAGGTCACGCTGATCGATGCGGTCGAGCCCCCATGTCGCGTTCGGCTCTTCGTCGATCGCGTGCGCGACTTGATCCTGTTCGATGTACGCCACCTGTGGGTTGCGGCGTAGGGCATCTGCCGCGTTCGCCGAGACGCCGCCGAGGCTGAAGCCGTGCAGTGCCGCGGTGTACACGCGACGCAGCGCGACGCCGTGTTGGGCTGCCAAGCGGCGCGCCACGCCGGGGACACCGGAGACGCCGGGTCGTAGCACGATGATGTAGCGGCCGGGGACGAGCTCTGTTCGACCGGCCGCGCGTGATGCAGAGAGCATCGAAGGCCGAGGGCCGACGGGGTCACGGGTGCGGTCGCACCCCACGACGAGCGCGAGGAAAGCAAGCACAAAGGCAAAACGGGACGTGACGGTCATGGAAGCCTCCAAGCCGCGGTCTGATGATTCACTTCTCGCGTCATATGACGGATCGCCGCACGTGGATTGCTCGCGCTCAAAGAACTCAGTCAACTCCGACGTCCCCCTCTCCCTCGGCGCCGGCGTCCCTCGACGATCTCGATTTCATGGGTGATGGGCCCATCAGCGAGCGCTTCGGCTACCGACGCGATCGCGCGGCGACACAGCGCACACGTTGCGACGTGCGGGAGCGCCCGACTCCGCGCTGCGGCATCGAGTGTGCCATCGGCCAGCGCTGCCACGGTGTGTTCATCCAGGCAGTCCGGCTTCGCGATGGCAGTCTCGCCCGTATGGAAATAACCGCGCAGGCGATGGAGACGGGCTGGGTCGCTCACATCTCACCGCACATGCGACGGCCAGCGATGGCCAAACTGCTCATAAGTTCACCTGCAAACCCGCGCGCTCGAGGCGCGTCCGCATAGCGGCGAGCGCGCGATAGACGTGGTTGTAAACCGCCTTGGCATTTGGCCAACCGACCACCTTCGCCACTGCGTCGGCCGGCATTTCTTCCACGACGTACAGCTCGACGGCCACGCATTCCTCGGGAGTGAGGCAGCTCAGCGCGTCCTCCAGCTCGGCGCGTCGCTCTCGCGCGCTGGCCTGCTGGTCCTCGATCTCCTCCAACGGCGGCGCGGGCCCGCCGAGCTCGTGCAAGATCCGTCCCCGCCGACCGGCAGCCACCGCGCGATACGTCGCACTGACTTCGGCGAGGAACTTGCCGAAAGTGAGGTCGAATCCATCGGAGTTCTTTAGGAGCTCGTAGGACTCGACGTGACTTCTCTTACTAATGAAGAGGAATTCGAAGATGCGGCGCCGCAGCGGCGGCAGCTCGCCGGCGACCGTCGAGAGGCGTCGGCGACCGTCACGATGGCGAAACCAGTCGACGGTGAGATGGCGAACCACGGTGACGAGCCAGGTGGAGAAGCGCGCGGTGTGGGACTGCCGCTCGAAGTAGCTACGCAGGCGCTTGAGATCCGCTTCGCGCAGCGACTCACACACCTGCGCGAACACATCCATTACGTCGTCATAGTCCTGGGCGTAGTGGCGGATGGCCGCGAAAATGACGCGGCGATATCGGTCGAGAAACAGGTCCCACGCGGCGTCAGTCCTGCCGCGCCGGAGCTCGGCCACCCACGGATCCAAGGCCGGCCCTTCCTTAGAGTCAGGCCGGATATAGCCCTGGACGTTGCTTAATGCAACCGTTGGAACCGACGCTGCGGTGGCATGCCTCCGTTGGACGGATGTCACGCTACCACTTGCTCAGTCGGTGCGGCTACGGCATCGCCGCGCGTCCCCCCGATGTGTTCGCCGGCAGATTCTCTTCGACGAACCTGGTCAGCAGCGTATACAAATGCTGGCGGGTGCTGCCGCCGGAAATCGAGTGAGTCCGGTTCGGGTACACCATCAGCGAGAACGGCCGGTTTGCGGCCACCAGCGCGTTGACCATGGCTTCGGTGTTCTGGAAATGCACGTTGTCATCGCCCGACCCGTGCACGATCAACAACCGGCCCTTCAGGTTCTTCGCGTACGTGAGCGGTGAGCCCTTGTCATAACCGGCCGCGTTGTCCTGCGGCAAGCCGTTGTAGCGCTCGGTGTAAATCGTGTCGTAGTACTTCCAATGCGTCACCGGCGCGACCGCGATCGCCATGCGATAGACGTCGGGCGCCTGCGTGATGACGTTGAGCGACATGAACCCGCCGTAGCTCCATCCCCAGATGCCGATCCGCGTGGAGTCGACAAACGGCAGCCGGCCCACGGCGCGCGCGGCGGCCGCCTGGTCGCGGGTCTCGATCACGCCCATCTGCCTGTAAATGATCTTCCGCCACGCTCGACCGCGCGCGCCGGTGCCGCGGTTGTCCACGCTGGCGACGATGTAGCCCCGCTGCGCCAGCATCTGGTACCAGAGGTAATTCTGGCCGCCCCAGGCGTCGGTGACGGTTTGCGAGCCCGGTCCGCCGTAGACGAAGAACAGCACGGGATAGTGCGATGTGGAATCGAAGTTGGGTGGCTTGATGAACCAGCCATTCAGCTTGATCCCGCTCCCGATGTCCACTTGCCGGAATTCACTCGCGCCCAGGTGCAGGCCGCCGACCTTGCCCTTGAGCGCCGAGTTGTCGACGAGTGTGCGCAGGACCCGATGATCCGGCAGGCTCACGACCGTCACGACGGGTGGCACGCCAAACCGCGAATAGGTGTGCACCGCAAAGCGGCCGCTCGGCGAGATGTTGTAGCTATGCGTCCCCGGCTCCGACGCCGGTGACACGCGCTGCGGCGCGAGCTCGGGCTTCGCGTAATTGACGCGGTACAAATACCGTTGGGTCGGGTTGTCGGGCGATGCGATGTAATAGAGGGACGTGCTGAGCGTGTCCACGCGCAGCACGTCGAGCACGTCAAACTCGCCCGAGGTGAGGACGTGTGGCGTTCCGCCGGCACGCGGCACGAGATAGATGTGGCTCCACCCGTCACGCTCCGAAAGCCAGAGCAGATCCTTCCCGCCGTTGACGAAGCGCAGCTCGTCGAATTGCTCGACCCATGCGCTGTCCCGCTCGGTGAACAAGGTCTGCACCTGGCCCGTTTGCGCATCCGCCAGCATTACTTGCAGCGTGTCCTGCAGGCGATTGAGGTGCTGGAGGATCAGCTCCTTGCTGGTCGAGCCCTTGCCGGCGTGCGCCCATTCCATGCGCGCGATGTAATTGTTGCGCGGGTCGCCCGGGACTTTCATCCAGCGGGTCTCTCCCCCGGCGGCACTGACGACTCCCACCCGGCTCGCGGAGTTGGTCTGGCCTGCCTTCGGGTACTGCACCGGGGTGGTGAACGCGTACAGCGAATCCGTCACATTATAGAGCAGGAAGTCGCGCACGCCGCTCGCGTCGAGCTGCCAGTAGGCGATCGACTTGCCGTCGGGATTCCAGCGCCACCCGTCCTGCAGACCGAGCTCCTCTTCGTAGACCCAGTCGAAGGTGCCGTTGATCGTGGTGTGTGAGCCGTCGCTGGTCAGCTGGGTGATTTTCCCGCTGGCCAGGTCTTCCACATAGAGGTTGTTCTCGCCATAACGCACCCACCCCACGCGCCCACCGTCGGGTGAGAACTTCGCGAACATGAGGGTCGACGCGGGACCGTTGCCGCCGAGTTTCTTGAGCGTCCAGCCGCTCAAGTCGAGCACCCAGTAGTCGCCGCGCGTGTTGGTGCGCCAGACCTGCTGCGAATTCGTGAAGACCAGCACCTTCCGGCCGTCGGGCGACCAACTGTAGTCCTCGATGTCGAGCGGCGTCGAGTCGCCGGGCGGAATGAGGTGCGAGGCCGCAACGAGCGTGGTGCGGAACCCGGACTCGGCGTCGTAGCGCACGATGTCGCGGCCGGGCTTCCCATTCGCCGGACGTTCGAGCGTGGTGTAGCCGACGCCGTCGTTGAGCCATGCGAGCGGACCGAACGTTCCGCCGCGGAACTCGGGTGAGGCGAAAATGCGGTCGACGCTGAGAAGACTGGAGTCGTTCTCGGCGCGCTGGGCCGCCAATGGGCTGCCCAACGCGACGAGCACGGTGACAAGACAAATCCTGCGCATCGGTTCGAGACCCGTGTGAAGTGGGACCCGAAGGATAGCTACGGACGGGGCGGTCCGCTCATTCCACCCCGGCGCACGACCTGAGGCTTGGGCAGCGAGTCGAATTTCACCTGCTGGGCCGCCGTCAGGTTATTGCGGATCGCCGCAACCCACTGATCCGCTTCGGCCTGAAACCCGTCCATCTCGGTGCGCACGCTGTCGAACTTGGCCCGCTGTTCGGGCGTGGGCTCTTGCCCCGGGGTGAACTGCGTCCCGGACGCTTGCATCTGCTGGCGAATGGCTTGCCGCCGCGCGGCGGCGTCCTTCATCACGCCGTTCAACGCGGTGTAGGCGGGCGTGATCTTGGTGCGTTGATCGGCTTTGAGGCCGAGCGCCTGGCTGAGCGAGTCGATGGTCATCCAGTGATCGGGCGGTGGCGGGAAGCGACGGGGACCGTCGGGCGTGCCAGCAGGCGGCGTCTGGGCCAGCGCGGAAATTGTGACAAGCATGAAGAGCGTTGCAACGGCAAACAGGCGGCGCATAACGAGTGACCCCATGAGAAAAGTCACTCGTCATACGCACGACGCTCGTCTGGCGTTTACCGCTGTGTCGAGCGCGCCTTCAGGACCGGCAGCACTTTGACTGCTCGCACACCGCCCAGGTCTGCTCGTCTAGTGGATCCCACACCCACCGTGCGATCGACTGGCCCCACTTGTATTTCACGTGGCTACTATCGATGTAGAGCCGTCGATCGACGGGCGCCGCGCCGGAATCTGTCGACGCGTACACTGACCAGGTCTCTTCGTGCCTGCGACCAGCCCACCAGTAGACGGTGTCCTGTCCGTAGATGCCATACTTGAGGTAGTGCGCCGTGTCGGCCGTGATGATGCGTGCGATGATCCGCCCCTGTACCAGCCAGTCGCCCGTGAGCTTGTACGCCTCTTCCAACGGCTGGATCACCGAGCGCGGACCGTGTCTGCAGGTGGTGTCGCCTGGACAGGTCCCTGTGTGCAGCAGTTGGTCATCGCCCGCACCCGGCACCGTGACGAAATGGAGTGTCCGCCCGTATGCCACCACCGCGCGAACTGTATCTGCGCTCGTCGCTAGGGTGTCCATGCGAAACGGTGGCCGTTTCGGGGCCGGCGCCTGAGTCCTCACAGCACCCACTGCTGCCAGCAGCCCGACCACAATCGCCAACAGCCCCACTGTCGCCAACAGTTGCCCCCGTCGCTTCGGGAATTGCATGGGTTCTCCCCGGTTAAAGGGTGACACGACTCGCCCGATTCAACGTTGCCGCCCTGCAAGCGTGCGCATGCTCGCGAGCGTCGGCGCAAGCGGTGCATCCGCGCTTGCCCACATGTCGAGTACGCCGCGAGCCCAATGCTCAGCGGTCGTCTTGTCCCCCGCCCGTCCCGCGAGATCGGCGCGCAGGGCCATCGCGCGGACGAGCGCCGCTGCTTGCGGAACCTGGTCCAGGAGATAGGTCCCGAGCGTCGGCAGCGCCGTCAACGAGAGATCCAGCAGCTGCGTCGCGGCTCCGCTGTCGCCGATCTGCAGTAGCAGCACGGCCTCCAGATAGGTGCCGTCCACCGCCACGTCACCGGGTCGCTGGTGACTGCGGAGCTGTGCAAGCCTCGCGCGCTCCGTACGGACCCGAGCGGTATCGCCATGCGCAAGCGCCCACTGCCACTCGAGGACATAGTCTCCGCCCGCGTCCGCGCGATGGACATCCGTGAGCCCAAGCTGTGGGAATGCGAGTCCGACGGGCACGTGCAGCACCGCGAGCCGAACGCGCTCGCGCGCCATGGGCCCAGTCCAGCTTGCCACGCGGCGATCCACGCGCGCCTTCAGCGCTCGGAGGCTGTCCACGGGCCCACCAAGCGCCGCGTACCCAAGCAATGCAAGCGCTGCCTCCCTGACGGGTACCGGGGCCTCGGGGAGCGCCTCGCCGTCCCACGTCACGGGCGTGTCGACTGGCGCCGAGAGAGCGAGCAGCTCCGCCGTGCGATAGACTCGGCCCGTGAGCGCTGCGAGGCCCGCCAGGCGATGCGCTTCCATCGGATCCGGCGCGGCCGGCGCGACGGCGAGGATCGAGTCCGCGAGCGAGCGCGCGCGGGCGAACTGCTCGAGCTTCGCCAACAGGCGGATCTCGGCTAGGGCCAGGCGCGATGTCTGCTGGGCGTCGTGGCTGAGCGCCCGGCCGCGCCGTGCGGCCGCCAGCGCCGAACTCCCGGGCCCTCCATCGAGGGTGAGCTCACCGCTCGTCTCGAGGACAACCGAAAATGCCTCGAAGGCGTCAGCGCTCGTGGGGAACGCCTCGATCCACCGCTGAATGATCTCACCCAGCACCTGCCGGTTGCGGTCGACCGCGAGCGAAGTGCTGGGGGGATTGGCTTCCGGCCGGCCTCCGAACACCATCGCAATCGGATACGGCACGAAGGCCAGGGTATCGTGATCCAGCGAGGGAAACGCACCGAACTGTACAGGGGGCGCCGCCGGCGTGCCAGCGACAAAACCGGAGCGGACCAGGTTCGTCTCGACGTAGAACAGGTCCATCAGCCGTTGCGTGCCGATGCCCGTGAACGCGCGATGCACCGAGGGCACCAGCTCGAGCGCCCGGCGGTATGCGGCGGCCGCCGCTTGGTAACTCGACCGGAAGCGCCACCCCGACGGGCTGCGCGGGTCCCGCACCACGACATGATCGCGGCGCTGGCACTCGCCCAACCCGAACCACGCGATGAAGTCGGTCGAATCGCGCGCGACGATCGCACGGTAATCGGCACACGCCTGCTCGATCTCGCCGGTCGCCAGGTGCCTCAGCGCGCGCGCCAACGCCAGGTCGGGAGCGCCCAGTTTTTGCGTGCGCGAGAGTGCCCGAGCGGCACTCACTCCCCAGTCCGCGGCGGGCGCATCCGCCAGCAGCTGGGCATAGGCCAGCCACAGGTTCGCTTGCGCATAGTCGGGGTCACTTTCAAGCGCGGCGCGGAACAGTCGCTGCGCGCCGGCAAGGTCCCAGCTCGCCAGTGCTTCACGACCATCCGCATATGCGTAAAACGCCGCCAGGACTTCGGTGCCCAAGACGTCCGGGCGCACCTGCTTCGCGTTCACCCCCCCAAGCAGGATGGAATCGGCCAGCTGGCGGAACTTCGCCTCAAGTCTCTGCTCGTTCTTGTCAATGCGCACCGTATAATCGCGCACGCTTTTGCCACCGTGCCGCAGGTCGTACAGCGCTGCCGTTACGTGAATCGAATCCCCCACCGCCGAGACGTCGCCCCACACGAGCATCCCCGCGCCGACGTCCCTGGCAAGATTCTTGGCTTGGTCGAGCGTCATCGGTTGGTCGCCGCGACGCACTCGCGCGTCGTGTACCCGGAGCGGATCCGCCAGTCGAACATCCGCCCAGCGCCCGAAAGCCTGCGAGAGCAGCAGCTCACACTGGTCGCCGTTGACGAGTGCAGGCGCGGCACCGCCCCGATGCCCGAAAGGCACCACGACATACAACGACGCGTCGAGCGGGCTAGCCCTGAGCTTGGGTAATACCACCACGCCCGCCGTCCCCAGCACGACGGCCGTTACCATCGCGGCGACCCGCCAGCGACGTGGGATGCGCCGGGTCCGGCGCGGGGACGAATCGGTTTGTGCCGGCCCCAACGCGGCCGCAAAATCGGCCGCCGTCGCGAAGCGCTCGGCGGGCAGCCGCGCGAGCGCCACTTCGATCGCGTATTCGACGTCGATCGGAATGTCGCGCCGCTCTACCGACAGCCCGGGACTCTGCCTCGCCGGCGTGCGACCGGCGTACGGCGGATGCCCGACCAGCATCTCGTAGAGGACGCATCCCAGACTGTAGATGTCGCTCCGGCCGTCCAGCTCGTCTCCGGCCGCCTGCTCCGGGCTCATGTAGTCCACCGTGCCGACGACGATCCCCGTGCCGGTCACGCGCGCTTCGTTCGCCGCGCTGATCGCGCGCGCGATGCCGAAATCGCTCACGACGGGATGCCCCGCCTCGATGAGGATGTTCTCCGGCTTGATGTCGCGATGCACGATGTTCTGCGCATGCGCGTACGCCAGCGCGTCGGCCACGTCGCGCGCGATCTCTACTGCATCGGCAACGGGCAGCCGGCCTTCACGCTGCAGCCGGTGTCGCAGCGATTCGCCCTCGACATACGGCATCGTGTAGAACAGCAGCCCGTCGGCGATATCGGAGTCGAACAGCGGCAGGATGTGGGGGTGCGCCAGCGTGGCGGCGACCGTGATCTCGCGGAGGAACCGGTCGGGACCCAGCGCCTGAGCGAGATCCGGCCGGAGCACCTTGAGGGCCACCCGGCGCTCATTGCGGAGGTCGCGGGCGAGATAGACAAGCGACATCCCGCCACGGCCGATCTCGCGCTCAATCGTGTAGCGGCCCGCCAGAGCCGCGGCGAGCCGCGCCTGAAGGTCCTCCACGGGCATTAGCATACGGCCTGGCTGCGGGGGCGGTAAGGGCTCGTTTAGTCGGTCCCTTCCCGCACCCGGGTGCTCACGAACAGATCCAGATCCTGGACTGCCGGGCTCGTCGAAACGCATGAATCCTCGGGCATCAGGGTTTTGTGGGAGAGCACCGCTAGTTCTCGCCCTGCGTCCGTGTCGTCATCCAGATGTCGAAGAATCCGAGACCGCCCCGGCCGGCGGGGGAAATGAACAGCAGCGTCCGACCGTCCCACGACAGATTCGGGTGGAACTCGGCGCCCGCCCGATTCACCGGAGCGCCCAGGTTTACGGGCGCGGACCAGGCGTCGTGGACGTTGTTGCGCGTCGCGACCCAGATATCGAACCCACCGACGCCACCAGTCCGGCGCGAGTTGAAGAACAGCTCGCGTCCGTCCCGCCTCACCGACGTGTGATTGTCCTCGACCGCCGAGTTGAGCCCCGTCTGCACAACAGCGGGTCCAAGCGTCTCGCCGTCCTTGTTGACACGCACCGCGTAGAGGTCCGTCGTGACGGGGGGATCGCCTCGGTCGAAATACAGCGTGCCGTCTCCATCGCCTTCGTGCTGTAAGTAGGTCGGTCCCTCTTCTGAACTCGCCGTGTTCACATCAGGACCGAGACTCACCGCAGTTTCCCATTCCGATTCGTTCGCGTCGCGGCGCGTGACATATATGTCTCGCTGTCCGCCAGTCGCGAAGCGGTAGAAGAACAGGAGGCGTCCATCGGGAGCGAGCGCGGGACCCGCCTCGCTCAGAGGCGTATTCACCTGTGGGCCCAGGTTCACCGCCGTTTCCCACGGACCATCGCGGGACGCACGCTGTGCCACCCACAGGTCGAAACTCCCCTGGCAGCCGTCAGGCGTGTCGCTCCCCAGCCCGCCACGCCGATTCGAGGTGAAGTAGAGCGCGAGCTCATCCTTGGAGAGCGTCGGGGTCTGGTCCTGGCACGTGGAGTTTACTGGCGCGTCGAGATGTACTGGCTCGGACCACTCGGACCAGTCCTTCGTCATGAAGGACGGGCCGACGAGCCGCTGCTCGCTCGGCTTCTCGCACGCGAGCAGCAGCGCGAGCGGGACCAGCGACGCGACGCTGCGGGGCGCGTTCAACATGGGATCTCCTTTGAATGCCCGATCGGCGGGCGGGTCAGGAGGCAGCTATGCCACATTGGACGGACGAAAGAGGCCGGTTTGCTTAAGGCCTTGGCTATGCGCGGTTTGGCGACTACTTTCCGGGTCCCAAATGCGGGACCTGTCGCTGTCGCGCAGCCAGCTCCTGCTCCTCGCCGGAACGGCCAACCGGCCCCTCGCCGAGGAGATGGCCCAGCATTTGGGACAGCCGCTGTGCGCGGTGACGATGCGGCGGTTTGCCGACGGCGAGATCTTCGTAAAAATCGACGAGAACGTGCGCGGGCGGGATGTGTTCATCATCCAGCCCACCAATCCGCCGGCCGAAAACTACATGGAGCTGCTGCTGCTCATGGACGCCGCGCGGCGCGCGAGCGCCGCCCGCATCACGGCGGTGCTCCCGTACTTCGGCTACGCGCGCCAGGACCGCAAGGATCAGCCGCGCGTAGCGATCAGCGCCAAGCTGCTGGCGAATCTGATCACGCACGCGGGCGCGGACCGGGTGCTGGGAATGGATTTCCATTCCCACCAGGTGCAGGGGTTTTTCGACATTCCGGTGGATCACCTGTACGCGGCGCCGGTGTTCGTGAACCACTACCGCACCAAGCGGCTGTATCAGCCGGTGGTCGTGGCGCCGGACGTCGGCTCGGCGAAGATGGCGCGCGGCTTCGCGAAGCGGCTGGATGCGTCGCTCGCGATCATCGACAAGCGGCGCCCGTCGGCGAACATCGCCGAAGTGCTGAACGTCGTCGGAGAAGTCGAGGACAAGGACTGCCTCATTCCCGACGACATGATCGACACCGCGGGGACGATTTCGGAAGCCGCCGCGGCGCTGAAGCGACTGGGCGCACGCCGCATCTTCGCGTTTGCGACGCACGCGCTGCTGTCGGGACCGGCGGTCGAGCGACTGCGCGCTTCGCCGATCGAGGAAGTGACGGTGACGAACACGATCCGTGTGGGAGAAGAGAAGCAGTTCGAAAAACTCAAAGTGTTGTCGATCGCAAGTTTGATGGCAAAAGCCATCGGGTACGAGCATTCGAACCAGTCAGTCAGCTCGTTGTTTGATTGACTGAGCCACCTAGCCACACAGGACCTTAGGACTGATGCTATGGCGCAGACAGTAACTCTCACGGCGACTGTCCGTGACAAGACCGGGAAGGGTGCCGCACGGCAGGCGCGCTTCGGGAAGCAGATTCCCGCCGTCATCTACGGCCATGGGCGCGCGACGCAGCCCTTGATGGTCGACGCGCTGGCGCTCGAGAAGGCGCTCACGGGCATCGAGCCCGAGAGCACGCTCATCGAGCTGACCGTGGACGGCAAGAAGTCGCGCACGCTGATTCGCGAGATTCAGCGCCATCCGATTCGCCCCGACATCATTCACGTGGACTTCTACGAGATCCGCGGCGGCGAGAAAATCACGCTGAAGGTCCCCGTGCATCTCGTCGGCACGCCCGACGGTGTGCGCAACGCCGGCGGGGTGCTCGATCAGGTCACGCGCGAAGTCGAAATCGAAGTGCTCCCCGAGAACATCCCCGATCGCGTCGAGCTGGACGTGAGCGCGCTCAAGATCGGCGACTCGCTGCACACGCGCGATCTGTCGATTCCCAACGCCGTCATCCTGACCGGAGCCGATCTGACCATCACGACGGTGGTGCCGCCGCGCGCCGAAGAAGTCGCCGCGCCGGCCGCCGAAACCGCGACCGAGGTCGCCGAGCCCGAGCTCATCCGCAAGGTCCGCGAGGGTGAGGAAGGCGAAGAGGGCGAGGGCGCCGCTCCCGCCGCCGAAGAGAAGGGCAAAGGCGCAGCCCCGAAGGCAGAGGAGAAGGAGAAGCCCAAGGGCAAGAAGGAAGAGTAGTCGTTGCGCGCCGTCGTCGGCCTGGGCAATCCGGGTCCGGAATACGCGGCGACGCGCCACAATGCGGGCTTCCTCGTGGCCGACGCTCTCGCGGCGCATTGGCAGTTTCCTCCCTTCCGTCGCGCCGAACGCGCGCGCGCGACGGAAGGGAGTATTGCAAGTACTCCTGTACGCATTCTCAAGCCCACGACGTTCATGAACCGCAGCGGCGCCGCGCTCGCGTCGCTGCGCGCCGATCCCACCTTCACACCCGAGCGCGACCTGCTGATTCTCGTCGACGATTTCCAGATCCCGCTGGGCACATTTCGCCTGCGCGCGGAGGGATCGGCCGGCGGGCACAACGGCCTGAAGAGCATCGAGGGCGCCCTGCAGTCGCAGCAATACGCGCGCTTGCGGATCGGCGTCGGCCCGCTGCCCGAAGGCACCGCCGATTGGGCCGACTACGTGCTCGCGCCATTCGAGCCGGACCAGCTGGACGAGGTCGAAGGACTCATGCCGCAGATGATCGAGACAGTCGAGAAATGGCTGAACTCATGAGGTGCGTGGTATGCTCCGCCTAGGCATTGTCGGGCTTCCAAACGTCGGTAAGTCGACGTTGTTCAACGCACTGACGTCCTCAAAAGCCGCGGCGGCGGAGAACTACCCGTTCTGCACCGTCGAGCCGAATATCGGCGTTGTCGAAGTTCCCGATCCCCGGCTCGAGCGGCTCAACGCAATCGTCAAACCCAAGAAAAAGGTGCCCGCGGTCGTGGAGTTCGTGGACATCGCCGGCCTGGTCAAGGGCGCCTCGCAGGGCGAGGGCCTCGGCAATCAATTCCTCGCGCACATCCGGGAAGTCGACGCCGTGGTGCACGTGATTCGCGCGTTCGAGGATCCCGACGTCGTGCACGTCATGGGGCCCGTCGATCCGGTGCGCGATCACGACGTCATCACGAGCGAGCTCGCGCTCGCCGATCTCGCCGTCGTCGAGCGCCGCCTCGACAAGACGAGGAAATCGGCCCGCTCGGGTGACAAGGAGGCTCAGCTGGAGGTCGTGCTGCTCGAGCGCGTGGTCCAGGAGCTCGATGCCGGACGGGGCGCCCGCGAGGCGGGCGAAAGCGACGCCGCCGTGAAATTCCTCCACCAGCTGGGGCTGTTAACGGCCAAACCGATCCTGTACGCCGCGAACGTGAACGAAGACGATCTCGCGGCGGGGGGTGGCAAGTGGCTCGACCGCCTGCGCGCCGCCGTGCAGACCCATCATGAGGAAGCCGAGATCGTCCCTTTCTCCGCGAAGTTCGAGTCGGAGCTCGCCGAGCTGTCGGGCGAGGAGCGCCAGGACTATCTGGCGAGCGCGGGCGTCGGCGAGCCCGGGCTCGACCGGCTGATTCACGCCGGCTACCGCCTGCTCGGCTTGCAGACGTTCTTCACGGTCGGTGAGAACGAAGTGCGCGCGTGGACCATGCATCGCGGCGAAACGGCCTACGATGCCGCGGGCGAGATTCACTCGGACTTCCAGCGCGGCTTCATCCGCGCCGAGACGGTCGGCTTTGGCGAGTTCGTGAAAGCGGGCAGCTACAAGGCTGCCCGCGAGCAAGGTCTGATTCGGAGTGAGGGTCGCGACTACATCGTGAAGGATGGCGACATTCTGCTATTTCGCTTCAACGTCTAGCGCGTCCAGATCCCCACCGATCCGCACGTTCCCCGCCGGGGCAACAGACTGCTGCCCGCCAGCTGCAACTGCCCCATGTTCGGAACGCCGAACGGGTCTTCGCCGAAGCCTTCGCGATAGACCTCCACCGCCGCGACGTTCGCCATCGGGATCTTATCGTAGTTGTAGTCCCAAATCGGCAGCCCGTCCAGCGTGATGGGCATGTTGCAGATGCGCCCGTGGCTGAATCGCGTCGGCTGGCACCCATACAGGCACCAGGTGAAGATGCCTTCCCCCCCGAGCAGCGTGCTGAGTGATTTCGAGCGGGCGCGCTCGATGTCCTCGCGCGTAAAAAAATGGCCGAATCCGTCGTACCGTTTGCGGCGCGCATAGAAGCCCGCGAGATCGCGCCACACGTCCACGAGGCGCGCCTCGACCACGAGCGGCGACAGCTCCGCCGCGTTGCTGTCGAGCACGACGGCGATCCTGGTGGTCTTCCCGGGCCGCAGCGAGAAGGGGCGATCCAGGATTTCCTGACCCTCGAACGAGACGTGCACGATCTGTTCCCCGGGCTCCAGCCCCGTGAGCAGGAACCGGCCCGTCGAATCGGTCACCACGGACTTCCCCGCGGTGGGCACCGCGATCATCACCAGCGCAAGCGGGCGGCCGTTGTAGGCGGAGATGGCGTTGCCGCCGAGACGCGCAGACGTGTCGGCTTGAGGGCGGAGCGCAAACAACGGAGCGGCGGAGGCGACGCCGACAAGGATCAGTATTCGAGCTGTTCGGAACATGTCCATACCTCCGGCGGATCCTTACAATCCCACCGTTTTCCCTGGTTCGGCCGCCACCATCACGGCCGAGTCAACCGGGAGTGCAAGACGCGAGCTAACCCGGGTAACGCTTGTGACGAGGCTCCAGGTCCCACCCTGCTCCATTGTAGTGCCGGCGACAGTTGATCTCCATCGCCTACGCCGTACAATACGATGTTGGACGGTGTTTTTCACGTCCTCCCTGCGATCTATGCCTTTCCTTCGGGGCCTTTCCGGCTAGCTTTAGGCCCACATATCCCCCTACTCGGCGCCATGCACCGCGCCGGGTCATCCATGTCCAAAGGGAGGTTGCATGAGTCGTCGGTACGAGACCGTCTACATCTTCGATAGCTCGCTGGACGAGCCCGCCATCACCGAAAAGCTGAACCGCTTTCACGCCCTTCTCACCAAAGACGGAAACGGCACGTTGACGAACGTCGCCCACTGGGGGAAGCGGACGATGGCGTACAAGGTCAAGAAGAAAGACACCGGTTACTACGTCGTCGCTGAATTCCAGGCGGCCGGTAACCTGCTGCCCGAGTACGAGCGCGCCGTGAAGCTCGATGAAGGGGTGCTGCGCTACCTCATCGTCGAGGCGGCGCGTGAGCAGCCCAAACCTGTGGTCGCCGCCGCCGCCGGTGCTGAGGATGAAGAGCCGGAAGAGGAGGAAGCGTGAGACGTCCCGCCAAGACCTGTCCTGTGTGTGAGTCCGGCGCACGCGTCCTCGATTATAAGGACGACCGGACCTTGGGCCGCTTCCTCACGGAGCGCGGCAAGATTCTGCCGAGCCGCCTGTCCGGCATGTGCGCGCGCCATCAGCGCCAGCTCGCCACCGCGATCAAACGCGCCCGCCAGCTCGCGTTGATCCCTTATATCAAGGGACACACCGCCTAGCGTGGCAGCGCGCCCGTCGTTGTCGCGCCTGATTCTGGCGACGCTCGCGTTCGTCGCGTGGGCGCCGGCAAGCCTGGTGGGCCTGCCGTGCGCGGCGTTGCTACTGATCGCGCCGCAGCGGTCATCAGCTGACCTGCCAGCGCACGGCGAGCGACCGGGCGCCTCGCACGTGCTGGCGGGCTTCATCGGTGCGTTCAGTGTGGCATTGCTGGTGCTGATGGCGAGGGGCGGCAGCCGCCTCGGAGCGGTCACAAGCACCTACATCGTGCTCGTGACCGCGGCGTTCGTCAGCTTCGTGTTGCTCCGCCCGGAGGAACCACCGCTGAATCGCGCGCTCCGGTCCATCGGCCTGGGGGGACTCGCGACCGCGGCACTGATTCAGATCGTGTGGGGCCATGTGTTCCATGGCGGCGAGGCGTGGAGCTTACTCGGCTGGGAGGCGACGCGTCAGGCGAGCCTCGCCATCCGCTACGTGGTGGAGCTGAGCCCGCCCCAATGGGTGTCCAGCGCATTCGCCATGCAAGAGCCGGCGGTGCGATTCGCGAGCGTCACCTGGCCCGGTATGCTCGCACTGCAGACGCTGGCCGGCCTGGCGCTCGCGTGGCAGCTGCATTTGCGCTTGACGTCGCTACCGCTTGGAGCACCGCTGGCGCGCTTCAGGGATTTCGCATTCGGCGACGGCTGGGTCTGGGGCATCGTTGCGTGGATCGCCGTACTGATCCTGCCCGTGTCGAGCGCGCTGCACGTTGCCGGCACGAATGTGGGTCTCGTGGCCGGAACGCTCTACGTGCTGCGCGGCGCCGCGATCGTCATCGCTTTCGCGGAGGCCTTCGGCATCTCGGCGGTGGCGCTGGTTATCGTCGCCGCCGCGGCGGCGGCACTTGCGGTTCCGTTGGTCTTTATCGTGCCCGGGCTCTGCACGCTCGGGATTAGCGATACGTGGTATCAGTACCGGCGGCGACTCGCCGAGGGGATCCAACACAAACTAAGGAAGTAAGGCGATGGAAATCATTCTGCGGGAAGACGTGCAACATCTGGGCAAGGTTGGCGAAGTCGTGAAGGTGAAGGATGGCTACGCCCGCAATTACCTGCTCCCCAAGGGGCTCGCCTACCCGGCGACCGAGGCGAATAAGAAGAAGATCGCCTACGAGGGCGAGCGCCTCTCCAAACAGCGTGCCGGCGAGAAGTCCGCGGCCGAAACGGAAGCGACGAAGCTCGCCGACGTGCAGCTCACCTTCGCGGTCAAGGTGGGCGAGGAGGAGAAGCTCTACGGCTCCGTCACCGCGAGCGACATCCAGCGCAAGCTCGAGGAGCTCGGCATCCACGTCGATAAGCGCAAGATCGATCTGCCCGAGCCGATCCGTGAGCTGGGCGATTTTCAAATCGGCATCAAGATCCATCCCGAGGTCCGGCCGCAGGTGCGGGTCACGGTGGTGAAGGAGTAGCGAACACGGCCGGCTCCATCGCCACCGACGCACCGGACGCCGTTTTTCAGCTCGCGAGCGGCTGGGGAACCCTCGAGTCCACCAAGGCGGACGACATGCGCGCCCAGCACCAGGCGCTGCAGGCACGTCGCCCGATCGCGTTCGTGAGCGACACCGCCTGCGATCTGCCGGATGAGCTGGTGTTGCAATATGACATCAAGCTTGTACCAACCCAGCTGATCGTGGACGAGCGGCCCTACCGGGACCGCCTCGAGCTGACCTCGGCCGAGTTCTTCCAACGCTTGCGGGCCGGCATGATGCCACGACCTCGCAGCCAGCCCCCCAGGCCTTCACTGACGCATTTCGCGATGCCGCTCGTGCAGGAAACCATGTGATTGCCGTCATCCTCTCGAGCGCCCTGTGCGGCACCTATGCGAATGCTGAGCCCGCTGCTCGCCGCTTCGACGCAGGCCGGGTTAGCGTCGTGGATAGCCGCAACGTGACGCTGGGAGAGGGGCTGTTGGTGGTGCGTGGCGTAGAGCTTGCTGCAGCAGGCTGGAGCGCCGACGCGATCGTCAAGGAGCTCGTGACGCGCTACCGCCCGATGCAGTGTCTGGTGACTCCGATTACACCGGTCATCGCGGCGCACGCCGGCATCGGCGCGTGGGGCGTCTTTTACCAGAACGAGGACTGAATAAACCCCGAAACAATGCGCCATGGCTGAACCCGGGACGTTCGGGGTGCTCTCACGGGTCGTCGACGCCCTGCTGGGCCGCAAGGCGGTGGATCCCGTGGTACTAGACCTGCGTGGGTTATGCGCGGCCACCGACTACTTCGTGATCGTGTCCGGAACCTCGAATGCGCACGTGCGGGGCATGGCGGAGTACCTCGTGAGTGCACTCGCGCCCTCGGGAATCGAGCCGCATCATGTGGAAGGGTTGGCGCAGGGGCGTTGGGTGCTCCTCGACTACGTCGATTTTGTGGTGCACGTATTTCACCCCGAGCTGCGGGACTTTTACCAGCTCGAACGGTTGTGGGGCGACGCCCCTGTCGTCGCCGCTGGTGATGCAGATGGGACAGGCGCGGGAGGGTAGGCAGGTATGCGACGTGGCATAGCCAGTGTAGCGGTGTTCGCGGCGTTGCTGGTGGGTGCGCAGCCGGTAGCGGCGCAGTACTTCGGTCAAAACAAGGTCCAGTACCGCTCGTTCGACTTCAAGTCGATCCAGACCGAGCACTTCGACATCTACTATTACTCGGATGAACGCGGTGGCGCGCTCGACGCCGCGCGCATGGCGGAGCGCGCGTATGCGCGGCTGTCCCGGATTCTCCACCACCAGTTCCAGAGCCGCAAGCCGATCATCCTCTACGCTTCGCAAGCGGATTTCCAGCAGACAAACGTGGTCGACGCCTCGGGCGAAGGGCTCGGCGGTGTAACGGAATTCTTCAAGCACCGCGCCGTGATGCCGTTCACGGGCTCGTACGCGGAATTCGAGCACGTGCTGCAACACGAAATGGTGCACCAGTTCCAGTACGACATCTACAGTCGCGGCCGCCCCGGCGCCGGTGTGGGGACGCTGATGAGCGTGAATCCGCCGCTCTGGTTCATGGAGGGCATGGCGGAGTATCTGTCGCGCGGGCCGATCGATCCCGAAACGGCGATGTGGCTGCGCGACGCCGCGCTCGAGGGCCATCTGCCTTCGATCGAGGAAATGACGCTCGATCCCTACATCTTCCCGTACCGCTACGGGCACGCGCTGTTTGCCTACATCGGCGAGAAGTGGGGCGACGAGGTCATCGGCGAAATCCTGCAAGCCTCGGCGAGCTCCGGCATCGAAGCCGCGGTCAAGCGCGCCACGGGTCGCAACCTGGACGATCTCTCCGCCGACTGGCGCGACGCGATCCAGACGACGTTCCTGCCGCAGCTCGGCGATCACTACCGCGCGCGCCGCATCGCGCAACCGGTGCTGACACAGCGCCGGTCACGCGGCCGCATCTTCCTCGCGCCGGCGCTGACACCGGACGGGAAGGACATCGCCTTCTTTGGCGACGAGGGAACGTTCTTCGTCGATCTTTGGCTGGCCGATGCGGAGACCGGGCGGGTCAAGCAGCGACTCGTGAAGTCCACGATCAACAACAATTACGAGAGCCTGCGCTTCATCAATTCCGCGGGATCGTTCTCTCCCGACGGCCGCTACTTCGCGATCGCCGCCAAGCACAAGGATCGCGATGATCTCGTGATCATCGATGTGAAAAAAGGGCGAGAAGCCAGCCGCATCCGTGTCCCGCTCAACGGCATCCAGACGCCGCGCTGGTCACCCGACGGCACGCAGCTCGTGTTCACCGGCTTCACGAACGGCTTTACCGATCTCTACATCATCAACCGCGACGGCAGCGGGTTGATGCGGCTCACCGCCGACAAGTACGCCGACTTGCACCCATCGTGGTCGCCGGATGGCAACCTGATCGCGTTCGTCACGGATCGCGGTCCGACGACCGATTTCGATCTGCTGCGGTTCGGCAATCTGCGCATCGCGCTGTATCACCTCGACACGCACCGGATCGAGATCCTGCAGCACATGGATGTCGGCAAGAATATCGATCCGGCGTGGGCGCCGGACGGGCGCTCCCTGGCGTTCGTCTCGGATCGGACGGGCATCGCCAATGTGTTCTTGTACGAATTCGACGACGAGCAGATCTACCAGTTGACCAACATGTTCACCGGCGTCCAGGGGATCACGCCGCTCTCGCCGGTGCTGTCGTGGGCCCGGCAGGCCGATCGCCTTGCATTCGTCTATTACGAAGACGGCCAGTACAGCGTGTACTCGGTGGACAATCCCCGTTCGCTGCGGCGCGCACCGTACCAGGGACCCGCCACGCGGCCGGTCACGCTGCTCCTCTCGGAAACGCACGATCAGCTCGCCGCGGAGCCAACGCTCACCCCCCCCAGCGTGAATGCCATGGGCGGCACCACGACACCGGTATTCTCGGATGGACCGTCGCGTATGAGCGCGTCGATCTACCGTTCTCTGAGCGGCTTCCGTCCGTCGGCGTCGCCCGGGGTGGACTCGTCCTCGGTTCCACAACCGTTGACGGTGAGGGAGCTGCTCGATTCGGCAACGCTGTCGCTGCCGGACACGAATGAGTTCACCTTCCGACCCTACCGGATCCGCTTCACGGCCGACTACTACGTGCGGCCGACGGTCGGATATCAGCGCGACAATTTCGGCCGCGGCGTCTTCGGCGGCACCGCGGTCGCGCTGTCCGATATCCTCGGCAATCACACTGTCGTGTTCGCAGGTTCGATCAACGGCCGGATTAGTGAAGCCCAGATGCTCGGGCTCTATGCCAATCAGTCGAACCGCATGAACTGGGTGACGGGCTTCTCGCAGGACCCGCTCTACTACTACGGCGGCAGCTCGTGGAGGCGCGTCTCCGATCCGAACGGGGAATCGGGTGACAGTCTCGACGTCTTCTCGACGCGCATCCGCCGGTTCGTCAGTCGCAGCATTTTTACGTCCGCCTCGTATCCGTTCAGCCGCTTCAACCGCGTCGAGCTCGGCCTGCAAGGCGTCAACGTGAGTGAAGCGACGCTCGATGTGCAAACGAAATTCGACGCGGCCAGCGGCGCTTTTGTCGAGCAGTCGCTCATCAGCGGCGGCGGTCCAACGGCCACGTACATCCAGCCGTCGATCGCGCATATCCACGATAACACCCTGTTCGGCTACGTCGGGCCGTTCGCGGGCGCGCGCTCGCGGTTCTCGATCGCTCCCGCCATCGGCACCTGGCAATTCATTTCCGGCCTGGCCGACTACCGGCGCTACATCTTCGCTCGGCCGTTCACGCTGGCGTTCCGCGGGCTGTTCATGGGGCGCTACGGTAAGGACGCCGACCGGTTCCCGATTTTCCTCGGCAGCACGGAGCTGATTCGCGGCTACACGTCCGGCTCGTTCCGCAGCCACGAGTGCGCCGTGACTCCAGGATCGGGTCCGCGAACCGGGTGCGGCCAGCTCGATCAACTGGTTGGCTCCAAGATCGCAGTTGCCAACGTCGAGCTGCGGTTCCCGCTGGCGCGCAGCCTGGTACTGGGATTCCTGCCGATCGGACTGCCGCCCATCGAAGGCGCGTTCTTCTATGACATGGGCGTGGCGTGGTACGACGCGAGCAATCTGAAATGGGACCGCGGGCCGCTGGAGAATCCGTTGCTCGTACGCAAGCCGCTCCGCAGCTGGGGTGGATCGATCCGCGCCAACATGGCCGGCCTCATGATCCTGCGGTTCGACTATACCAAGCCGCTCGACCGCCAGTACAACAAGGCGTATTGGACCGTGAGTATCGGCCCGACGTTCTAACTCCGCGTCGCCAAAACAGTTGCAATGGCCTCGCCGGTTGTCTATTTTGTCCGGCGAGGCCAATTGCCTATCTCCCGTTTCCTTCTCTGTGCGACTGTGACGCTGTGGGGCTGTGGATCCCAGGCGCCGGCGGCGGCATCATCACAACAGCAATCGCCACAACGCGTTAGTCAACTCCAAATCATCGCCCGCATGCCCGGAGCGGCCATCCGGTTGCCCGCCAAGGGAGGGGCGCCACAGCTCTACCGGCTGCCCCGGATGACGCTGGTCGACGGCGCACTGCGCGGCAAGTTGCCGCCCGTCGAGCGCGTGGTCGGCCTCGATCCCGAATCGGAGTTCCTCTTCGTCACTACCGCCAAGAAAGAGCTCCTCGCGCTCGACCTCGGCAGCGGCCGGGTCGATACCGTGGCGACCAGCGTCGCCCAGGCGACACTCGGTCCCGACGGCACGCTGTACGCCGTCGATGCGCAGCGACGCGTCATCTCGTTGTCGCGGCGTACGCGATTCGCGTGGCCGCAACCGCTCACCGCGTTGCCGCGCGATCTCTTCGGCGCGACCGACCAGCATCTCGTGGGCGTGATTCCGCAGGATCGTCTGCTCGTGGCGGCCCCCGACCAACCGCCGGCCGTTCGTCCGATCGCGGCGAGCGGCGACGTCACCGCAACGCGGTGGGGCGATCTCGTCGCCGTGGCCAGCGATTCGGGTGTCACCTTCTACGATCCGCTGGCACGCCGCGACCCCGCGTTCGTACGACTCGAGGGTGGTCCCCGCGCGCTCGCATTCTCGCCGTCGGGACATCGGATCTATGTGGCGCGCCGCAACACGCCCGGGCTGGCTGTCATCGATCGCTTCGAGCGTAAAGAAGTCGATGGGGTCGCACTTCCTGGACCAGTTGCGGCATTGCGGCTCGATCCGCTGGGACGCTGGCTGCTCGCGCGTCCGACCGTCGGTGACTCAGCGTGGATCGTCGATCTGCCGATCAAGCAGCACACCGGCATCATCCCTACTCAATGGCAGGCCGATCTCCCGTCGATTTCGCCGGACGGCATGCTGATCTCCCGCCGCGGCGGTGATGTGGTGTCCCTGCGGCCCGACTCGCTCAGCGAAGTTGGGCGCGTGAAGAATGGCGCCGCGGATCTCTGGGTCCTCACGTCGTGGCTGCCGCGTGGCGTGCCCTCGACGCAGGCGAGCGCGGGCGCTGCGGCTGCGGACAGCGTCGGAACCGAGGGTCCGCTGTACGTGCAGGTCTCCACGTCGCAGAACCCGGAATGGTCGGGCCATTTGGCTGACGACCTCACGCGTGCCGGTCTCGCCGCGCGCGTGTTGCCACCGCAGCACCCTGACGACGGCTATCGTGTGGTCCTCGGGCCCTACGCGACGCGCTCGCAGGCCGAGGCGATCGGCCGGCGGTTGGGACGCCCCTTCTGGATCTACCAACCCGGACAGTGACGACCGCGACCCCTCCCGCTCCACCGACCGCCCCCCGGCAGTTGCCGCTCTCGCGGCTCGGCCATCTGGTGCCGCCGCTGCTCGACGGCCAGGCGTTGGTCGCGCTCGTCGGGCTGACGGACGATCTGCCCTGGGCCGCGAAAGCGGCGTGGGACATCGCCCGCATTGCGGCGCGCGACGGGCGCAGGATCGCGCTCGTCGATATGAATCTCGAGCGCCCCGCCCTGCATGAGACCATCGGGATGGCACCCACCGAAGGCATTGTGGATGCTTTCGAGTACGGTGTTTCGCTGAACAAAGCCGCGCACGAAGTCACGGGCGTGTTCTTCATTCCCGCCGGCTCGGACACGGCGCGCGCGCCCGAGCTGTACGCCCACCCGCGCTGGCCCAAGCTCCAGGCGGGATTCCGTTCCGAAGGAGCGCTGCTCCTGGTTTTCATTTCGCTTTCCGGACTGTCGCAGCTGTCCGCGGTCGCGGACGGCGCGCTCGTGCTGTCGCCCGATGGCGTGGGTCCGAGCTTCACGATCGGGCGGGATATCCCCTTGCTCGGCGTGGTCCGCGACCGGTGGTTGCCAGCGGCGAGTCATCGTACGCCACCGGCCGCCGTGCCGCTGCCGATCGTTGTGGATGCACCAAAACGTCGTGGGCTGCGCGTTGCCATCACGATGTTGGTGGTCGGGGGTATCGCTGTGGGAGGTTGGGCGCTGCTCGCGGGAGCGCGCGAGTCACTTGTCCCAAAGCCGGCCGCCCCCGCCCCCGCCCCCCCCCCAGCGCCCTTGGCTTCACCATCCTCCACCGTTCGCCACCCACCTCCACCGCCGGTCGTTCGCGACACGCTGGGTTGGACGGTTCAGCTTGCGGCATACGCGTCGCTCGACAAGGCGCTCGCGCATGCCGACCGTCTGGCCGCCGATGCCGGGCTGCCCACGCTGGTCACTCCGGTGCGGCAGAGCGAGAACGGCCCCTTGTGGTATCGAGTCCTGGCGGGTTCGTACGCCACGCGGGCGGACGCTGCCGGCGCGCGCGCGGGGTTGTGGCGCCGGGGCGTCGTCAGCGAAGGCATCGGCGACCTGCTGCTGGCGCCGTATTCCTATCATGCACCGGCGGGCGTTTCGCTCGATTCGCTGCGCCGCCGTGGTCTTCCCGCCGTCCGCTGGTCCAATGGGGTGATCTTGATGGGCGCGTTCGAGGCGCCCGATCAGGCAACCTCCACCCAAGCCGCACTCAAACGCGCCGGCGTGCGCGCGAACCTACTCCCCCGTATGGGGGCGGGGCCACCATGAGACTGAGCAGGCTCGAGCTCGCTGGCTTCAAATCGTTCGCGGGCCGGGTTGAACTGCCCTTCGATCAAGGCGTGACGGCCATCGTGGGGCCAAACGGCTGCGGCAAATCCAACATTTCCGACGCCGTGCGCTGGGTGCTGGGCGAGCAGTCGCCGCGCTTGCTGCGCGGCGGGAAGATGGAAGACGTCATCTTCCAGGGATCCACGGGACGCCGACCCGTCAACGTCGCGGAAGTCTCGCTCGTGTTCGACAACTCGGACGGCACCCTGCCGCTTGCCTACCAGGAAGTCGTCGTCACCCGCCGCCTGTCGCGCTCCGGCCAGAGCGACTACCTCCTGAACCGCTCACCGGTGCGGCTGCGAGACATTCAGGATCTGCTGCGTGGCACCGGGCTTGGCGCCGACGCCGCGGTCGTGATGGAAGCGAAGATGATCGAGGCGTTGCTCTCGGAGAAAGCGGAGGAGCGACGCGCGCTGTTCGAGGAAGCGGCCGGCATCGGTCTCTACCGTGACCGGAAGAAGAGCACGGAGCGCCGGCTCGAGGAGACGGCAGCCGATCTCGCGCGGCTCGAGGACCTGATTGCCGAAGTTCAGACGCAGGTGCGGAGCCTGGCGCGTCAACGCGGCCGCGCCGAGCGCTACGGCAAGATGGTGGAGGAGCGCTTCGGCATCGCGATGACCCTGGTGCGGCGCGAGCTGGAAGACTTCGACATCTCGCTCGGCTCGCTCGGGGTCCGCGGCCGCGAGCTGGCGGAGACGATCCCGGCGGCGCGGGCGCGGCTGAGCGACGCGGAGCATGAACGCGAAACGCGCGTGCAGGCGCGTCACACGGGGGAGGCACGCCGGACGGAGGTCGAGCGCCGTCTCGGCGACGCCAAGCTCGAAGTGGGACGGCTCGAGAGCGATCTCGCGCTCGCAGCGGAGCGGCTCAGCAACGCGGGCCAGCGCCGCCAGACGGCCGCGGAGGAGCGCGCGCAGGCGGAGCGGCGCGCCGGGCAGGCCGAACGGGAGCACGACGCGGCCGAGGCTGAGCGCGCCGCCGCCGCGCAGGATCTCGCCGCCGTTCACGGTGAGCTGACCGCGCGGACCGGCGACGAGAACGATGTGCGCGGGCGGCTCACGGCCGAGCGGGCCGGTGTGCGGGAGCTGGAGGAAGCGCTGCAACGTCGCGCCGAGTCCGCGCGCGCGCTCGAGCTGGAAGCCGCGGCGCTCGACCGGGAGCGCAGCGAGCTGCGGGAGCAGCTCGCGCTGGCCACGGGCGAGCGCCAGGATCGGGAAGCCGCGGCGCGCGAAGCGGCGCGACAGACGGACGCCGCGGGGCAGCGCATGGCGCGTGACGCGCAAGCTGCCGTGCGCGGCGTCGAAGCACTGCAGCACGCGCGGCGTCACGTCGCGGCATTGCAAGAGCAGGAGATGACCGCCCGTTCGGCGCGCCGTCAGGCGGAGGCTGCGCTGGCGCAGCTCGAGGCGCGGCGCGACGCGCTCACCGAGCTCGACCGCGAGCACGTTGGTCTCGCCCCGGCCGCCCAGGCTCTCCTCAAGGCGCGCTCCAAGTTCGGTGAAGGAACCGTCCTGGGACCTCTCTCCGATTTCGTCCGGACCAGCCGCCGCGACGCCGAGCTCGCAGAACGGCTGCTCGGCGAATCGCTGCACGCCGTGCTGGTGCGCGACGCGTCGGTCATCGACGCGATTCGGGCGTGGCACGCCGAGAAGCAGCCCGGTCCACTGGTGCTGCTGCCGTGCGTGCCGGGACCGCGCCTGGGCGCAGATGGGCATCCGCTCAAGGACGAGCTGCGCGTCGACGGACCGGCCGCCGCCTGGGTGCGCGCACTGCTCGCCGGTCACGAGGTCCTGGGCAGCGGCGCGCTGCGCCGTGCGAATGGCGCCGTGTTCCTCGATAGCGGCGCGTCCACGGCCGCCGGGCCGCTACAGCGCCGCGCGGAGCTCGACGCCCTTGAAAAGGACGTGCGCGATGCCGCGACCAATCTCGATCGCGCCCGGGCGGCCGAAGAGACGACCATCAAGGAGCTCGCGGCAGCGGAGACTGCCCTCGCGACCGCGGCGCAGGCGGCGGAGCAAGCGCGCCGCACCGAGCTGGACGCTGGCGCCGAAAAGGGGGAGGCGGATCGCGGCTTGATTCACGCGCGCCGTGAGGCAGCGGAAATCGCGACGCAGGTCGACCGCCTGACCCGGCGCCTGGCGGAAGTCGAAACACGGCTCGGCAGCGTGCATGCGGAGCTGCAAGAACGAGAGCTGGAGCGGGTGCGCTCCGCGGAACAGCTCAGTGCCGAGCGCGGCGCACTCGCCGATCTCGAAGCGCAGCAGGAGGCGGCCCGCGAACAGCGCGTGCGCTGGCAGGTCGAAGCCGCGCAGGTCGAAGCCCGGCTCACAGCCGCGACCGAACGGGCCAGCCGCGCCCACGCCGACGCCACCTCCTCGCGGGAGCAGGGCGCCGCGCGCCTGGAGGAAATCAGGCGGATCGAGAGTGACAGCGCGGCGCTGACGACGCAGCGAGCGCAGTGGGAAGACACCCTCCAGGAACGCCGCGTCGCGCTGACCGAGCTGGAGGGCGCGACGCGCGATGCCGAAACGAACGTCGCCATGACCGACGCCGATCTCGGCCAGGCGGAAGGCGCGCTCGATCAAGCCCGGAAGGCGCTCGCCGCTCTCGGTGAGGAGGAGCATCGCCTCCAGCTGCAGCGGACCGAAGTCGAAGGGCGCAAGCGCGGGTTGATCGAGCGGGTCGAGACCGAGTGGCGCAAGCCGCTCGATACGCTGCTGGCCGAGGCGCCGGAGGTGCCGGGCGATCTCGAATGGCTGCGGCAGGAGAACGACCGACTGCGTGGCGCCATCGACGCGGTCGGCCCGGTCAACGCGCTCGCTGTCGAAGAGCACGCCGAGGAAAACAAGCGCCTCGACTTCCTCCAGACCCAGCGCGACGATCTCGTGACGGCCCGCAACTCGCTGCAGCAGGCGGCCCGGGAAATCGATCAGACGGCTAAGACCCTGTTCCTCGAGTCGTTCGGCAAGGTGCGCGACCACTTCCGCTCGGTTTTCCAGACGCTGTTCGGCGGCGGCGAGTGCGACGTGCGTCTCGGCAGCGAAGATGAGCCGCTGGAAAGCGAAATCGAGATTCACGCTGCACCCCGCGGTAAGCGCACGCAGCGGATCCATCTGCTGTCGTCGGGCGAGCGAACCCTCGTCGCGGTGTCGCTGCTGTTCGCCATTTTCCTCGCCAAGCCCAGCCCGTTCTGCCTGCTCGACGAAGTCGATGCGCCGCTCGACGACGCCAACGTGGGTCGCTACGTACGCCTGTTGGCGGAGTTCAAGGACCAGACGCAGTTTATCGTCATCACCCACAACCCCCGCACGATGCAGGCAGCAGACGCCGTATACGGCGTCACCATGCAGGAGCCGGGCGTGTCCACCATCGTGGGCGTGCGCCTCGGCCAGATGGAACCCGTCTAGAGTCCCACAATGCGGCGGCTGTTCTGGCTCGTCCTTCTGCCCGCCGGGCTGGCGGCGCAGCGGCCGGCAGTTTCCCCAGTGCTGCCGCGAGTCTGGCAGCGCACGCAGGACACGACGCTCTCCGTATGGCTCTTCGTCCGTCCCGAGGCATCACTTGCCGCCGTCAGCGAGCGCGCCGCAGCCCTCGGCGCCCGCGTGCGCGTGCAAAGCCGCTGGCTCCACGCCATCAGCGTCGATGCACCCACGACGGCGCTGCGGGTCCTGGCACAGGATCGGAACCTGCGCCGCATTCAGCCACTCGGACGGTTTCGACTGCGCACTCCGCCGCGCAGCGGCCGTCCTGCGACAGAGCAGGCGCCTCCGGTCGTGCTCGCGCCCACCGCGGCACCCGGCGACACGTGCGGGGTGACACCGGGCGACGATCCGGTGCTCGGCCCCTCCGAGATGCCGTACCGCCAGCTCCATCTCCGCCCGCTGACCGATCAGGGAGTGAACGGCACGGGCGTCCGTATCGCGATCCTGGACGCGGGCTTCAATACGACGAATCCCGCGTTCAATGGCATCACTGTCACGGCGCAGTACGATTTTGTGTATCACGACAGCGTGGTGCGCAATCAGTCGCATGACGACAGCACGTTCAATGCGGCGTTTCACGGCACTGCCGTCTGGTCGCTGTTCGCGGGGGATGTGCCAGGCCGGCTCCACGGCATCGCGCGTGGCGCAAGCTACCTGCTCGCCAAGACGGAAGACGTGCGTAGCGAGACGCGCGTCGAAGAGGACAACTACGTCGCCGCACTCGAGTGGGCCGACTCGATTGGGGTCGACATCGTCTCGTCCAGCCTCGCCTACCTCGTTTTCGACAACGGATTCAGTTACACGCCATCGCAGCTGAATGGTGACGTCGCGGTCACGACCGTCGCCGCCGACATGGCCGCCCAGCGCGGCATCCTCGTCGTGACGGCGGCGGGTAACGAGGGGCCGGGCTCGCGCTCCATCTGGACGCCCGCCGACGGGGACTCGGTGCTCGCGGTCGGCGCGGAGGATTCGCTCGGCACCATCGCTTTCTTTTCGTCGCGCGGCCCGACGGCGGACGGCCGCATTAAACCCGACTTCACCGCCCCCGGGGTCGCGGTGTGCGTCGTGACGGACATCGGCCACGTGAATCGTCTCGACGGCACCTCGTTCGCAACGCCGCTGCTCGCCGCCAGCGCCGCGCTCATCAAGCAGCTGCACCCCACGTTGACGCCGATCGGGCTGCGGACGGCATTCCGCAATGTGGCGAGCAATCGGGCCAGCCCCGACACGATTCGTGGCTGGGGCCGGCCCGACGTGAGCGCCGTCGGCGTGTTTCCCACGGGTGTCGCGGCGATCGCCCCACTCGCGTCCGGCGGTACGCTGACGACCATCACGCCGGCCTTCTCGTGGACCGTTGGAACCGTTCCCCCATCCGCGATGCCCGTGAGCTACCGGCTGCGCATCGCCCGCGACAGCACGTTCACCACACCGCTCATCGACACGATCGTGACGGTCGAGACGTTCGACCTCGGACAGCCGCTCAAACCCGGCTCCGTGTTCTGGCAGATCGACGCGACCGCCGCGACGGGAGAGAAAGCGACGACGGGAATCGTCGGGCCGATTCCCGTCCCACCCTGGGCGACGCTCCTAACCCTCAACAATCCGGCCGGCTCCGTCACAAATTCAGCGGCGCCCACGTTCACATGGAGCTCGCCGGGCGTGTCGTCCCCACCCGGCCCGTTGACGTACGACCTGGCGGTGCAGCGTGTCTCCACGGGACTCTATGACTTTGGCGTTGTCGGATTGCGGGACACGACGTTCACCCTGACGCAGCCGCTCGAGCTGAATACCACGTATCGCTGGCACCTCGTGATCCACGCGGGGAACGACACCACGCTGGTGCGCAGTCAGGGAACGTTTCTCGTTACAGACGGTGGTTTACCGACGGCGACGCTGCTGTATCAGAACTTTCCCAACCCCTTCCCTGCCGGCGGTCGCGACTCGACCTGCCTCTGGTTCGACGTCGCCACGGCAGGAACCGTCGAGCTCGATATCATCGATTTGCGCGGCAATCCGGTGCGTCGCTTCATACCTGGCAAAGACTTTCCAGCCATTCTGGACGCGGGACGTTACGGCCGCGGGACGAGCGGCGGCATCGGACTCTGTGATTCGCGGCTGATGTGGGATGGTCGAGCGGATGATGGCACCCTGTTGCCTGCCGGCGTTTATCTCGCCAAGCTCAAGGCACCCGGCTTGCTCGTGTTCAAGCGGATCGTCTTTCGAGGCAGATAGAGCCGGTGCACGTTGGTGGAGGTCTAAAATGGAATTGGTCACCGTCGGCACTGGTACTGTTGCCCCTTCGGCGCGCCGCACCTGCCCGTGTCACTGGGTGGAGCGCGGGGATCTGCGTGTGCTGCTCGACTGCGGCGCCGGCTCACTCCATCGCCTGGCAGAATTCGGACTGCCGTGGCATCAGGTGAGCCACGTCATCTTGTCGCACTTCCACCCCGACCACTGGGGCGAGCTGCCGATGCTCGTGTACGCTCTCAAGTACACGACCGAGCCGCCGCGCAAGGACCCGTTCGTCATTCTCGGGCCGCCCGGCGTCGTGCACCTGCTACGCACACTGGCCGAGGGCTATGGAGATTGGCTGCTCGATCCCGGGTTCCCGATCGGCATCCTCGACGTCCGCGAGGGCGAGCCCTTCCCGCTCAATGCCGACGTGAATCTCGAAACCTTCCCGGTGCCGCATACGACCGAGAGCGTGGCGCTCTCGCTCGAAGCGCCGGAGGGCCGTCTGGTGTACACCGGCGATACGGGGCCCAGCTCCGAGCTGGCGCGCTGGGCTGGGGGCTGCGACCTGTTGCTCGCTGAGTGCTCGTTGCCGGAATCGCGAGCGATGGACATCCACCTCACGCCCGAACAGGCCGGGGACCTGGCCAAGGATGCGGAGGCGAAGCGCTTAGTCTTGACCCACTTCTATCCCCCGGTAGAAACTTCGGACCCGGCAAAGCTGGCCGGTACGCGCTTTGGCGGCCCGGTTACCGCGGCGAAAGACGGCGACCGGTTCACTATTGGAGATGGGAGACGCTCGTAGTGCTGATCGTGATGCGGCATGGCGCGACACGCGAGGAAGTCGAGAAGGTCATCTCCGTCATCCAGGAGATGGGCTATCAGGCGCAGCCCATGCCTGGGGCGCAGCGCACGGCCGTCGGTCTCGTTGGCAACGACGGCCGCGTGGACGCGTCGCGCCTGGAGGGCCTGCCCGGAGTCCACGAAGTCATCCATGTCTCACAGCCGTACAAGCAGGTCAGCCGCGAGTGGAAGAACGAACCGACGATCGTGCGCCTCCCGGGAGGGGGGGGCGTGGCGTTCGGCGGCAACGACGTCGTGGCGATCGCCGGGCCGTGCTCCGTCGAAAGCGAGCGCCAGATCATCGATGCCGCACGGCAAGTCAAAGACGCAGGTGCCGTGGTCTTGCGGGGCGGCGCCTGGAAGCCGCGCAGCTCTCCCTACTCGTTCCAGGGACTCGGCAAGCCCGCCCTGCGGCTGCTGGCGAAGGCGCGCGAGGAGACCGGCCTCCTGATTTGTACGGAAGCGATGGACGAAACCGGCCTCGGCTGGGTCGCCGAGACCGCCGACATCGTGCAGATCGGAGCGCGCAACATGCAGAACTTCTCGCTCCTCAAGCTGGCGGGCCGCTGCGGCAAGCCGGTGCTGCTCAAGCGTGGCATCAGCGCCACCGTGCAGGAGCTGCTCCTCTCGGCGGAGTATCTGCTGGCCGAGGGCAATTACGACGTCATTCTGTGCGAGCGCGGCGTGCGGAGCTTCGACACTGCGACGCGCAACCTGTTCGATCTCACAGCGATTCCGGTCGTGCACAAGCTGTCGCATCTGCCCATCATCGCCGATCCGTCGCACGGCACCGGTCTGCGCGACAAGGTGATTCCCATGGCGCGCGCCGCCGTCGCCGCGGGCGCCGATGGCATCATGGTGGAAGTGCATCCCAACCCCGAAGAGGCGCTGTCGGACGGCGCGCAGTCGTTGTTCCCCGATCAGTTTGCCCAGTTGATGCGTGAAGTGCGGATAATCGCAGAGGCTATCGGGAGACGGGTTGCGGAGCCCGCTGCGGTGAGCGCGTAAAATGGCGGGCCGGCGGGCTGACGGGCTGGCGGGCGGAATGTTGGGCGCTGCGGCGTTGTTGTTCGCCGCCCGCGTGCCCGCCGGCCCGCCCGCCCGCCAAGACCCCACACCAATTCTGGATCGGGCAAGCACGTCGTACGATACCGTCAAGACCCTCCAGGCCGAGTTCACGCAAATCGTCGATAACCCGATGATCGGCGATCCCGATACGACGCGGGGCAGACTCTATCAAAAGCGGCCGAACTACTTCGAGATGCGGTTCACGGATCCGAAGCACGATCGCATTGTGGCGGATGGGAAACGCCTCTGGCTGTACACGCCCAGCACAACGCCCAATCAGGTGATTCGTACGGCCATCCCGTCCACCGGGACCAACGGTCCCCATCTCATTGGGCAGTTTGTCGACCATCCGCGCGAGCGGTATGACGCGCGCTACGTGCGCAGCGACTCGCTGCCCGATGGTGCCGTGGATGTGATCGCGCTGACGCCGCGCGCCAAGGACCTTCCCTACACGGCGGCGACGGTGTGGATTGCCAGGAAAGATCGATTGGTGAGACGCATCGAGATCGTCGAAACGGGCGGTCAGCGCCGTACGATTGTGCTGCGGGATCTCCTGGTGAACAAAGCCATCGCCGCGCGCGAGTTCACGTTCTCCCCGCCGGCCGGAACACAGGTGGTAGATCAGTAGCCAGGGCCTTGGCGACCTGCTCCGCCGTCTTTTCGTCCATCCCCTGTTTCTGCGCCAGCTCGAGCGCCGCGCGTCCCAGCGCGCGGTACAGCTTCGCGTCGTCGAGCGTCAGCGCTTCGAGATGACGGCCGATCGTCGCAGTGTCGCCACGCACGACCGGACCAGTCAGCGCCTCGCGCGGCTCGTAGCGCGTGAGGTTCTCGAACGTCCCCTCGACCAGCGGCCGCAGCGCAGCCCACGCGTCCGCATCCGATAGGCCGGCGTGCCGGAGCAGCCGCTGCGCCACCGCCTCGACCACCACCAAATAGTTCGACGCAAACACCGCACCCGCGTGATATATCGCTTTCGCCTTGGTCGCGATGCGAAACGGCCGCATGCCCAGGTCACGCGCCAGCTGCTCACCCGCTTCGACCGCGCGCGCCATCCCTTCGACCGCCGCCCACGCGCCCTTGAGCCGCTGGGGAGTCTGCTCCGGCTCGACGATCGTCTGCAGCGGATGGAGCGAGCCGAGCGCGGCGCGGCTACCGACGAGCGCGCCGAGCGCTTCCTGACCCTGAGCTCCGGAAAGATGCAAGACGATGTGCCGCTCGTTGATTGCACGCGACGTCGCCAGCGACTGGGCGAGCGGTTGAATGGCGTCATCGCGGACGGCGAGGATGACGATGGGCGTCTCGCCGATCCAGGGCGGAGGTTTGTTGCCGTCGCCGACGGTGAGCGTCAGCGGTGCGGGAATGTTTTTCTTGTTACGCCCGTGGAGGCGGATGGTATAGCCCGCCTGGGCAAGAGCCAGCGCCAGTCCAACACCCGCGCGACCGGGCCCGATGAGCCCGATCGCGCGGGGAGACTGCTCGGTCACCGATTGCGGACCGTCGACGGAGAAGGCTGCGTGTTGGCGAGCGTGAGGAGATCCTGCGGCGACTTGGCGCGGTCGGCCAGCGCCAGCGCGCGCTTCACCTGCTGATCGTCCGACATACGGCGCCGGAACTCCGCCGGGCGGCCGAAAACGTACCGCGCCGCCTCGTACCCGAGCTCCTGCGAAATCAGGGGCCGCGCGCCAGCGATGATGGAATCGGGCAGTGCCGCACCCTTGCTGCGGATCCGGCGAACGATCTCATCGACCATGGCTTCGGTCACCGTGAAAGTGGGATTCGACAACCGGTTCCCTTCCTTCAACTCGAGCGCGTACGTGGCAAGTGCGTCGCGATACAGCGGCGTCTTGTCGCCCAGCGCCCGGATGAAGCTCCGCTCGGCCGTCGTGAACGTGTCGGCGACGACGTAAAGGTCCGGCCGAATACCGCCGCCGCCGTAGACGGTGCGGCCGGCGTCGGTGTGGAATACCGCGGTCGAATCGGGCTTGGTATCCTGCCCCCGCTGCGCCGCGATCACCTGGGCCTCCTGCTCCGCTTCCGTGTGCGTGACGCGCTGAATCGTACGGCCGCTCGGCGTGTACCAGCGCGCCGTCGTCAGCTTCAGACCGGTTTCCGGCGTCAACCGCCAGAACGACTGGACCAATCCCTTTCCGAACGTGGGCGTGCCGATCAGGACGGCCCGGTCATGGTCCTGCAGCGCGCCCGCGATGATTTCCGCGGCACTCGCCGAACCGCCGTTCACGATCGTGACAATGGGCAGTCGCGGCCACTGCTGCGGCTTCGCATCGGTGAACTCATGAGAGGAGCCGGGGGCACGACCGCGGGTCTCGACGATCGCCTTGCCCGGATCGAGGAACAGATCCGACACGGCCACGCCCTGATCGAGCAAACCGCCGGGATTCTGGCGGAGATCGAAAATCAGCGACTTCATGCCCTGCTTGAGCAGCGTGTCCATCGCCTGCGAAACTTCACGGGCCGAGCTCTCGCTGACCGGATTGAGCGAGATATAGCCGACGTGATCGTTCAACATCATCGCGATCTGGACCGATCGGATGTGAATGGTGGCGCGCGTGAGCTTGAACTTGATCGAATCATCGATGCCCAGCCGCCGAATGGTGAGCTCCGCCGCCGAACCCGCTGGCCCGCGGAGCTCCTTCACCGCCTGATCCTGTTTCCACCCTTCTGTGGAGCGGCCGTCCAGCTGGACAATGCGGTCACCCGTCTGAATGCCGGCACGCTCGGCCGGCGTATCGGGCAACGGCGCGACGACGGTGATCCAGCCGTCGCGCACGTCGATCTGAATGCCGAGGCCTGAATAGTTGCCCGTCGTCGCTTCGGAAAGCTGGCGGAAATCTTCGGGCTTCAGGAAGACCGAATAGGGATCGCCGAGCTGATCGAGCATGCCGTCGATCGCCATCTGGTAGAGCTGCTTTTCGTCGAGCGAGTCGACGTAGTAGTCGGCGACGTGCGCGAGCACGTCGTCGAACAGGCGCGCCTGTTGATAGACGGATCCGGCCGGCTCGGACTCGCGCTGTAGAAACCAGCCGCCGCTCACCAACGCAGCCACGGTGACGGCGGCGATCACATATCCTTTGTGACGAATCATTCATGCGCCTTTCAATGATAGAGCCGTTGCCGCCACGATTTCGCGCCAGGCGGCGTCCTGGACGGCCTTCCTTGTCTGACTGGCATCAATATGGACAATCCCGGGCCCGGATGCGCTACGGTAGGCCTCCCGGACCCGTGTGTGAAACGTGTCATCCTCACGCTCGATGCGGTCCCGCACCTTGCCGGCCACCTTCTGCCGCTCCCGCCCCACCGTCACCGGAACGTCCAGAATGAGCGTGAGGTCCGGCGTCAATCCGCCGGTGGCCACTCGCAAGGCCGCCTCGACATCCGCCCGCGGGAGGCCTCGTCCCGCCACCTGGTAAGCGATCGTCGAAAGACCGAAGCGGTCGGCGATGACCATCTGCCCATCCGCGAGCGCGGGCCGAATCACCCGCTCTACAAGATCGGCACGAGCCGCGAGAAAGAGAAATAACTCCGCGGCATAGGCGCGGTCGTGGCGTGATTTCAGGGCCAACTTGCGAGCCGCTTCAGCGATCGGGGTCCCGCCGGGCTCGCGGACCGTCAGCACCTCCCGCCCTTCAGTACGAAACGCCGTCCCGAGCCAGCGCACCAGCGTCGACTTGCCAGCGCCCTCGGGACCTTCGACGACGACAAACGTCATCCGAGCGTGATGATCGGGCTGGCGGCGCCCTTCTTGATGCCCTCGTAGATGCGGGCGTTAATTCTCGCCATCAGTTTTTCGAAATTCGCCTGCGCGGCGACCATCTGCTGATACACCGGATTTCCCTGCACGCTTTGGAGCGCAGTGTCATACTGCTCCACCTGCTCCTTCGTCGGCTCCTTTCCCTGCTGTGCCACGCGCTCGATTTCCTGTGCCAACCGTTCGGCGTCAGCGAGCACTTTCTGTACCGCTTGATCGTCCCGCAGCGCTTCGGTTGCGCGACGCAACGCCTTGTATTCCTCGGTCTGGCCGAGCACGCGCCCCAGATCTTCAGCTTTCTCTTCGAGCACTAATCCTCCTTGGTGGCCAACGCGTAGCGCGGGTAGCCGAATAGATCGGCATGAACGGCGACGGTCCATCCGTATCCGTGGCCTAGCGTGCGAACGGCATCCGCCCGCCGTTCGTCGATCTCTAAGGCCAGCAGGCCGCCTCGCTCCAGCAACGCGCCCGCTGCGGCAAAGATCGCACGCGTGGCGTCGAGACCATCGATCCCACTGACGAGTGCTTCGCGCGGCTCGAAATCGCGGACGCCGGGTTCCAGCGCCTCATACTCGGCAGCCGTCACATACGGGGGGTTGGAGACGATCACGCGAAACCGCTCCCCTGTGTCTACCAGGGGCTCGAGAAAGTTGCCCTCCCGAACCTCGAGCGGCGTGTCGGGCGCGATGCGCGCGATGTTCTCGCGCGCAAGCTCGGCCGCCGCCGCGGATTGCTCCACCGCGACCACCTTTGCGAAGTGTCCCTCGATCGCCAGCGAGAGCGCGATGCAGCCGGACCCCGTACCGATATCGGCCGCGATCCCGCGTTTTGCGTTTCCCGTTTCCCGGTTCCCGATTTCGCGTAGCACGAGCTCGACGAGCCCCTCGGTTTCCGGCCTCGGGATCAGGGCGCGTGGATCGATCTTCAAATCGATGGTGCGAAATCCGACATGGCCACACACGTATGCGAACGGCACGCCGCGCTTGCGCTGCTCCACCGCCTCCCAAAAGCGTTGCGTCACATCCGGCGCGGCGTCGGCGTCCCGTCTCAGCCACACCTCAGCCCGTTTGAGACCGGCAACCGCTGCCCACAGAGCGGTGGCCTCGCCAGCGGGCAGCGAGCCCGAGGCCCGAGACAATTCGTCGGTGATGCGGCGGAGGACACGGACTTCAGGCACTCAGCCGCTCCTTTTCCTGCGCCTGCTTCAGCGCGCCGATCAGGTCGTCCAGCCGGCCGTCCATCACTTGATCGATGTTGTGCGTCGTGAAGTGAATGCGATGATCCGTGACGCGATTCTGCGGAAAGTTGTAGGTGCGCACCTTTTGCGAGCGGTCGCCGGTGCCCACCTGCGCCCGCCGGTCCCGCGCTCGCGCGGCTTCCTGCTCAGCGACCATGCGATCGAGCAGGCGCGAGCGAAGGATTTCGAGCGCCTTGATTTTGTTTTGCAGCTGAGACTTTTGATCCTGGCACTTCACTTCGAGACCGGTGGGAAGGTGCGTGACGCGCACCGCGCTGTCGGTCGTGTTGACGCTTTGCCCGCCGGGGCCGCCCGAGCGGAACACGTCGATCCGCAGATCCTTGTCCTCGATCTTGACGTCGACCTCTTCGGCTTCCGGGAGCACGGCCACCGTTGCCGCCGAGGTATGAATGCGGCCCTGCTGCTCGGTCACGGGGACGCGCTGCACGCGGTGCACGCCCGACTCGTAACGGAGCGTACCGTAGGCCTTGGGACCGCGCGCCGCAAACACCGCTTCTTTCAAGCCGCCGAGGGTGCCGTTCGAGAGCGAGAGGATCTCGACCTTCCAGCCGCGGCGCTCGGAGAAGCGCACGTACATGCGGAACAGATCTGCGGCAAACAGGGCCGCCTCGTCGCCGCCGGTGCCGGCGCGGACCTCGACGATCGCGTCGCGGTCATCAAAGGGGTCCGACGGCGTGAGGAGCTCGGCGAGCTCGGCCGCGAGGCGGTCGATGTCCGGACGAAGCCGCTCGACGTCGCTGCGGGCCAGCTGGGACAGCTCGGGGTCCTTGTCGGCGAGCACTTCGCGAGCCTGCGCCAACTCCCCCTCGAGGCGCTCCAGGCGCTGGTGCGCCAGGCGAATGGCCTCGAGCTGGGCGTGCTCGCGGCCGAGTTGTTTGCGTTTGGCCGGATTTCGGGCGGTGGCGGGGTCGGCCAGCTGTCGGGCGACCTCCTCCGCCCGGGCGAGCGCCTGGCGGAGTCTGTCGTCCACGGACTTAGCTCGCTCCGGCCTTGGTACCGTACTTCTGGCGGAAGCGCTCCACGCGGCCGGCGGTGTCGAGGAGCTTCTGCTTGCCCGTGAAGAAGGGGTGGCAGCTGGCGCAGACTTCAACGTGAATCACAGGTGTGGTCGAGCGCGTGACGAATGTGTTGCCACACGCGCACTGAACCGTCGCACGCTGGTATTTGGGGTGAATCCCGGGTTTCACTGCAGTATCCTTGCTGAATTGTCGGACAGAAACGAAGTGCGGAAATATAGCTGGGACATTAACTTGGGGGCAAGGCTCACCCCCGCGGTTCAATTGACACCCAAGCCCCGAGGCCGTAATCTGAGCGCGAACCAAGGAGAGTGTTCGCGTGTCACCCGCGGAAGTGCTGCAGAAGGTCCCGCTGTTCAGCCAGCTCGCCGCCACCGACCTGCAGCGCGTGGTGGATGTGGCGCGCGACCGTGCCTACCCCAAGAACTCAGTCATCCTGTTTGAAGACGATCCCGGCGACGCGTTGTATGTGGTCGCGAAGGGCCAGGTAAAAGTCGTCCTCATCGGCGAGGATGGCCGGGAAGTGATTCTCTCCGTACTCGGCGAAGGCGAGTTCTTCGGAGAGATGGCGCTCATCGACGACGAGCCGCGCTCGGCTCACGTCATCGCGATGGAAGACTCGACGCTGATCGTGTTGCGTCGCGAGGATTTTCAGGGAATCCTCGAGCACTCCGCCGGCATCGCACTCGCGTTGCTGCGCGAGCTGTCACGCCGGCTGCGCCGCGTGGACGAGAAGGTCGGCAGCCTCGTGCTGCTCGACGTCCACGGGCGTGTCGCCCAGCTGCTCCTCGATCTGGCCGACGAGACCGATGGCCAGCGCATCACTCGCCGTCTGACCCACCACACGATCGCTCAAATGATCGGCTCCTCGCGCGAAACGGTGTCGCGGACGATGCGCGAGCTGGTCGACAAGGGCATGATCGATGTCAGCCGCAAGGACATCGTGATTCGTGATCGGGGGGCGCTGGAGCAAGCTGCAGGACGGTCGTGAGGCGCATCACGGTCTACATCTCTAATTGCCAGTAACTTAGGCCGAACCTCGGCCTGTGACTCGCATGGCCTACACGGTGACGTTCTGGGGAACCCGGGGCAGCATTCCAACGCCCGGGCCGGCCACCGCGCGCTACGGCGGCAACACGCCATGTGTCGCCGTTGAAGGCGCGGGGGGCCAGCTGGTCGTGCTCGACGCGGGCACCGGGATCCGGGCGCTGGGGCTCGACCTGGTGGCGAAACAGAATGGCGCCGCGCGCGTCGAGATTCTGCTCTCCCATGCGCATTGGGATCACATCCAGGGCCTGCCGCACTTCAAACCGTTCTTCGCACCGGGGAATACGGTGCGCATCTGGGGATCGCGGCAAGGCACCACGTCACTGGAGGCGATCCTGCGGCAGCAGATGGATCCGGCGGTGTTTCCGGTGCCGCTCGACGCGTTGTCGGCGCAGCTGACGGTGCAGCAGGTGGACACGGACGACTTCTTGATCGGCGACTTCCGGGTCCGGACGATCAAGCTGCGGCACCCGGGAACCACATTGGGATTCCGGCTCACTCCGGCGAAAGCGAGCGGGCCGAGCATGGCATACGTGACCGACAACGAATTGGGCAGCGGCGGGCAGTATGAAGTGCCGGGCAGCTGGCGGCGGGGTTTCGTGGCGTTTCTCAAGGGCGTCGACCTTCTCATTCACGACGCGATGTACACGCCCAAGGAGCTGGAGCAACACCGCGGCTGGGGGCATTCGACCTATGAAGAAGCCGTGACGCTCGCCCAGGATGCCGGCGCGAAGAAGCTCGTCCTGTTCCATCACGAACCCGAGCACGGCGACAAGGAAATGGACGCGCTGGTGGCGGCCGCCCGCAAATTCGCGAAATCGCGCGGCGAACCACTTCAGGTTGTCGCCGCGCAAGAAGGCATGAGGGTGACCCTGTGACTCGAGGAGTAGCTATGCGCGCGCGTGCCGTCCTGACCGTGTTGAGTGTCGTTCCGGTCCTCCTGGGAGCGCAACAGCGCGGCCAGGACACCCGGCCCGGCATCGCCGTGCTGCCGTTCACCAATGGCGGCTCCTACGGGCAAGCCAAGGAAGACTTCGACGCGCTGGAACGCGGCATCGCGGGAATGATGATCTCCGAATTGCAGCGCAATCCGGCCGCCCGGGTCGTGGAGCGCGACCAGATCACTCAGCTGCTGAGCGAGCAGAATCTCGGCGCGCAGGGCCGCGTCGACTCCGCCACGATTGCCCGCGTAGGGAAAGTGACCGGGGCGCGGTACATGGTCATGGGCACGTTCATCGATTTCTACGGTGACTTCCGGATCGATGTCCGCCTGGTCAATTCGGAGACGACGGAAATCGTAAAGACCGAGTCCGACCGGGCCCAGCGGGACCATCTCTTCGACCTGATCCGCAACGTCTCCGAGCGGCTGATGAAGGACGCGAATCTGCCGCAGCTCGAGCGTCGCGCGAACGATCAGCGCTCGGAACGGAAGATTCCCACGGAGGCACTGACCTACTACTCGCGCGCCCTGCTGTATCAGGATCGCGGCCAGAAAGAAAAGGCCGCGGACATGTTCATGCACGCCATCCAGATCTTCCCCGAATACGCTGAGGCGCAGCAAGGCCTGCAGCGGGTCAAGCAGTCGTAACGGGTCCCTCGCACTTGCGCTGTCTCGCCAGGGCAGCGGCGTGAGATATCTCCTGCTGCATCCGCCGATGTGGCGGCCGGACTCCGTTGCTCCTGCGCTCGCGACCTCGCAGGTAGAGGCCCGCGCCGTACCGCAGCCGCGGGATCTCGCTGTTGAAGACCGGCCCACGGTGTTTCTCCTCGACGCCGAGAGCCGCTCCGCGTTCCCCCTGGACGTGCTGCGCTCTTTCGTGGACGCCGGCGGCGCCATCGTCGCGCTGGGACGCAACGGTGAAACCGACGTGCCCGACGCCCTCCCCACCGAGTTTTTGTCGGGATTCCTGACGCATCCAGCGAGCCCGCGCGGCCTGCTCGTCGCGATTCGGGCCGGCTTCCGCGAGGCCGCGGCGCGCGCGGAGACCGCGCGCGCGCGTGGCGAGGCGGCGCAGCGCTCGCGCGAAATCGGCGAGCTCACGCGCATCGGCGTCGCGCTGGGGACCGAGCGCGACCTGAAGACTCTGCTCGACTTGATCTTGACCCAGTCGCGCCGCATCACGCAGTCGGACGCCGGCAGCCTGTACCTCGTCGAGCACAGTGCGGAGGGGACGAAGCGGCTGCGCTTTCGGCTGGCGCAGACGTACTCGAAGCCCGAGGCGCCGTTCGTCGAGTTCACGATCCCCGTCGACCGCACCAGTCTCGCCGGGTACTGCGCCGTCACGGGCGATCCGCTCGTCATCGACGACGCGTACTTCCTGCCGCCGGATGTTGAATACACGATCAACCGCTCGTTCGACGAGCGCTACGGCTACCGCACCAAGTCGATGCTGGTGATCCCGATGAGGGATCACAAGAACGAGATCATCGGCGTGCTGCAGCTCATCAATCGCAAGCGCAACCTCGAAGCGATCCTGACGACCCCCAGCGACGTGGAGGAACAAGTCGTCCCCTACTCGAAGCGGACCGTCGAGTTGGTCACCGCCCTCGCCGGGCAGGCCGCCGTCGCCATCGAAAACAGCCGGCTGTACGAGGACATCGAGAAGCTGTTCGAGGGATTCGTGCTCGCGGCGGTGCATGCCATCGAGCAGCGTGACCCGACCACCTACGGCCATAGCGGGCGCGTCGCGGGGATGACGGTGAGCCTCGCGGAAATCGTCGACCGGAGCGGCGATGCGCCCTACCGGACCATACGGTTCTCCCGCGAGCAGCTGAAGGAAATCCGCTACGCGGCTCTGCTGCACGATTTCGGCAAGGTCGGCGTGCGCGAGCAGGTACTCGTGAAAGCCAAGAAGCTCTACCCGTCGGACCTGGGGCTGGTCCGTCATCGTCACGCCTTCATTCGCCGCACGGCGGAGCGCGAATTCTGGCGCAAGCGCGCGGAGTTCCTCGAGGGGAACGGCAAGAAAGGCTATGACGGATTCGTGAAGGAGCTGGAGGACGTGCATCAGCAGGAGCTGCAGGCGCTGGACCGTTTCCTGGAAATCGTGCTGCGGGCCAACGAGCCGACGATCCTGCCCGACGGCAGCTTCGAGGAGCTGAAGACCTGGTCCACGCGCACCTACCTGGGACTCGACGGCGTGACGGAGCCGTTCCTCTCGCCCGATGAGATGCGCTACCTGACGATCCGCAAAGGGAGTCTCGACGCTGCGGAGCGGCATGAGATCGAGAGCCACGTCACGCATACCTATCAGTTCCTGCAGCGCATCCCGTGGACGAGCGAGCTGCAGCAGATCCCGCTCATCGCCTATGCGCACCACGAGAAGCTGGATGGCCGCGGGTATCCGCGTCGGATTACGGGAGAGGCGATCCCGATTCAAACCCGCATGATGACGATCAGCGATATCTACGACGCGCTGACCGCCCAGGACCGGCCCTACAAGCGGGCCGTGTCCCGCGATCGCGCGATCGACATCATGACCGATGAAGTCCAGGACGGCCAGCTCGACCGTGACCTCTTCACGTTGTTCATCGAAGGCAAAGTCTTCCAGCGGCCAGTGGCGGAGACCGCCGGTTCCTAGAAAAACAACAGCTTCACTGAAATCAGCATCAGGAATCCGCCGAACAGCTTCCGCAGCGTCGCGTCAGGTATCGACCCCGCGAGCCGTGCTCCAAAATACGCGCCGATCAGGAGACCCACCGCGACGACGGCGGCATATGCCCAGTTGACCTGGTGCCGTTTCGAGTACTCAAGCACGCCGAGCAATCCCACAGGCAGGAGCAGCGCCGCGAGCGATGTTCCATGCGCCGTGTGCTGCGGCATCTTGGTGATGAAGACGAGGCCGGGGATGATGACGACGGCTCCGCCGACGCCAAACAAGCCCGAGATTACCCCCGCGAGCAGTCCCAGCACCGATATCAGAGCCCACGTCATACGGTGTTTCCTTTCCCCCAGCCGCCACCGCCCGGGGTTTCGATTCGGAGGATGTCCCCCGCTGCTAGTCGCAGCGTGGTCTTCGAAGGGAGTGTCTCGCCGTTCAACGCGTTGATTCCGGGCTGCCCATCACCCCCGCCTGCATTGCCCGCCGGTCCGTGGCGGCGGCGCTCGGTGAGCAGCGTCGCCTCCATCGGCGCGAGGGCTTCAAACTCGCGCACGACACCATCTCCACCAGTCCAGGCCCCGGCGCCGCCGCTGCCTGCCCGCAGGGCATACGTCCGTACTCTCAGCGGATGCTCCAGCTCCAGCACTTCGATCGGCGTGTTGCGCGTGTTCGACATCCCGACGTGTACGCCCGACGGCCCGCGGGCACCTCGACTCGCGCCCTGCCCGCCACCAATAGTCTCGTAATACGTCCACGTGTCCCGCATCCCGTTTCCCATTTCCCGCAGCCCGCCAAACGTCACGTTGTTCATCGTTCCCTGCCCTTGGGCAGGAACGACGCAGCCGCCGGCCGCGAGCGCGCGAAATACGGTGTCCGCGATTCGCTGGGACGTCTCGACATTCCCCGCAGCCACGGCGCTGGGCGGCCGCGCGTTGACCAGGCAGCCGGCCGGCGCGGTCACGCGAATCGCGCGGGACACACCGCCGTTCATCGGCACATCATCTGCCAACAGCGTGCGTACCACGAACAACACCGCCGAGCGCGTCACAGCGATCGGGCAGTTGACGTTCCCGGGCGCCGCACCGCTCGTCCCGGTGAAGTCGGCGTGAAACATGCCGTCCTGGATCCTGATCTTCACACAGATCTCGAGATCCTCGCCGGTGACGCCGTCGCCTTCGAGGTAATCGGTGGCTACAGCGTCCACCGTCATCGTTTGCAGCCGCGCCCGGGTGCGCCGCTCGGCGTAATCGAGCAGCTCACGCGCCGCCTCGCGCAGCGCGGTCAAGCCGTGCCGGCGCGCGAGCGCTCGCAGACCGTCGGCACCGCGCTCGACAGCCGCGCGCTGCGCGGCGAGGTCGCCCCGCCGCATGTCGGGGGTTCGCACATTCGCGAGCACCACGCGCTCGAGCTCGACCGTGAGTCGCGTCGGCGGAATAATGAGGCCCTCTTGATACAGCTCGCGCGCACCGGCCGGCATGCTCCCGGCCGTCATCCCGCCCACGTCCGAGTGATGCGCCCGGACCACGCTGTAGCCGCCCACGGCGCCATCGAAATCGATCGCACCGATCAGCGTGAGATCCGGAAGATGGCTTCCGCCCGAGTACGGATCGTTCAGCAGGAAGAGCTCACCCGGCACCGGGTCGAGTAGTCGGACGGCCGCGACGGCATCCGCGAGCGCGCCGAGGTGCACCGGAATGTGCGCCGCCTGCGCGATCATCTCGCCGTCGGCGTCGAACAACGCGGCGGACGCGTCGCGCCGCTCACGGATGTTGGGCGAGAGCGCGCTGTGCACGAGCACGAGCCCCATTTCCTCGGCCACCGACGCGAAGGCGTGCGCCATCACTTCGAGACCGACGGCGTCGAGCCTCATAAGCGCTCCACAATCACGGCGCCGGATGGATGGACGACGCCGCGCCAACCCGGCTCGATGAGTCCCGTGGCATCCGGGCCCGCCAGGATCGCCGGCCCATTCAGCGGATGTCCGCCGGCACGTTGCTCACCCAGGGGCCACACATCGGCGCGCACCCGTTTGCCGTCGCGCGTCACGATCATGCGTCGACCGCCGCTCGAAATTCCTACTCCGGCCGGTCGCCCCAGGTCTGACGCCTGCGGCGCGGCACGCTCGGCCACCACGCGGAGATTCACCAGCTCGACCGATTCCCGCTCTCCCCCGCCGGTATGGCCGTGCCGTGCACGATGCGCCGCCTGGAAGGCCGCGCCGAGGAGTGCTGGATCGTCGCGCAGCGCCGGCACGGTGATTTCGTACCCCTGCCCCGCAAAGCGACAGTCCACGAACCGGGTCAGGGTCGCGTTCGGTAAGGCCGCGGCTGCCGCCCCGAGCAGCGGCTGGAACGCGTCGGTAAGAGCGACGGTGGTCAGCTCGGCAAGGGGCCGATGCAGCGACGCGATCACAGCCATGCGCTCGGGAGCCACGGCCAGGCCGAGCGCGCTGAGGACCCCGGGATGAGGCGGGATCACCACGCGCGACATGCCGAGCGACTCGGCGAGCGCGCAGCCGAACAGTGGTCCCGCGCCGCCAAACGGCAGCAACGCCATGCCCCGCGGATCGATGCCGCGGGCCACACTCACCCGCTTCAGCGCGCGAGCCATCACCGCCGTAGCGACCTCCACAATGCCGGCCGCCACCTCGCAGATGTCGTGCGCCGCGCGGTTTCCCAGCGCGCGCGCGAGCCCGGACAACGCGCGCTCGGCGGCGGCGCGATCCAGACGAACCGAATCGGCGAGTACGTAATCGGGATCGAGCCATCCCAACACCAGGCATGCGTCGGTGACGGTCGGCTCAGTCCCGCCCCGACCGTAGCAGGCCGGCCCGGGCTCGGCTCCCGCACTCCGCGGCCCGACGCGCAGCGCACCCCCTTCGTCCACCGCCGCGATACTGCCACCGCCGGCGCTCACCGTCTCGATCAGAATGGCCGGCAATGCCAGCGGCACACCCGCGATCACCTCGGCTCCCTCGCTCAGTGCGACTCCGCCGGTTACCAGACTGGCATCGGCGCTCGTTCCCCCCATGTCGAGTGTGAGGAGGTCGCGAGCTCCGACGGCCGCGCCGACCAAACCGGCGCCGACCACGCCGCCGGCCGGTCCCGAGAGCGCCAGGCTCGCCGCCCGGCGCGCCGCCTGTTCGGGCCCAAGCGTTCCTCCGCTCGATGTCATGATGGTCAGCGACTGGACGCCACGGGCCCTGGCAGCTGCCGCGGTCCGGGCGATGTACGACGAAACTTTGGGACGCAGGTAGGCCTCAGCCGTCGTCGTGCTGGTGCGCTCGTACTCGCGGAAGACCGGAAGAACTTCGTGACTCGCAACGACGGGGATGCTCGGAAGGGCCTCTCGCAAGCCTTCGGCCAGGCGGCGCTCATGCTCGGGATGACGGAACGCAAACAGCAGCGCGATCGCCACCGCCTCCGGCTGCCGGTCGCGCGCGGCCGCGGTCACGCGAGTGATCTCCGCGTCGGAGAGCGCGAGCACGGTACCAGCCGGCCCCATCCGCTCGCGCGCGCCGATCACATCGTCACGCGTGAGGAGCGGCGCCGGATGGTCGCGAGCCAGATCGTACAGCGCGGGCCGGTCCTGCCGGCGCAGCCACAGCAAATCTTCGAACCCGGCAGTCGTGACGAGTACCACGCGAGCTCCGCGCCGCTCGAGCAGGGCGTTGGTAGCCACCGTCGTGCCGTGGACGAGCACGTCAATGGGGAAGCCCTTCCCCAATGCATCAAGCGCCCGAAGCATCCCGATGCTGGGATCCTCGGGCGTGCTCGCGACCTTGCGGATGTCGAGCATGCCGTCGGGCCTGAGGGCGACGAGATCAGTGAACGTCCCGCCGACGTCCACGCCGACGCGCGTCATGGCGCGTAACGGCGCTTCACGAGCAGAGCGATGCCGGCCACCGTGAGTACCACCACGACGGTGCCGACCCAGTCGCCCAGGCGCACGTAGAGTGGGATCACGTCACTCGTGCGCAACACGGCCGCAACCGACGCTGCCTCGTTGAGCTTGGTCGCGGCGTACGCTCTGCCCAGCGGGTCCACGAACTCGGAGATGCCCGAATTCGCGGCGCGGGCGACACCCATGCGTGTCTCGATGGTACGCAGCACCAGGTGCGACGCGTGCTGCGCCGGCGCGCTCGTACTCCCGAACCAGGCATCGTTGGTGACGTTGACGAAGAAGTCCGCGCCATGCGCCCGATACTCCCTGGTGGCGTTCTCAAACGCCGATTCATAGCAGATGACGACGCCGAACTTCCCGACTGGCGAGGAGTAAACCGGCGATTCCTTCCCCGGCTCAAAGCCCCCGGACCAGCGCGCCAGCCCTGGAATGGCGCGGAACAGCCGCACTGGGACGAATGGCACGCGCTCCGTCACCGGGACGAGATAGTGCTTGGCGTAAATCGGATAGCGGCTTCGGTCTCCCGTCGAGTCGTAGTAGAACGCCGCGTTGAATATGCGGAAGCGCGCGCCGCCGTCCCGTGGGCCTTCTGGCTCCGCGTTGAGGCCGCCGGTCATCAGCGGCACACGATTCTCCGCGACGAAGCGGCTGATCGCGGCATCCCACTGCGGATGGTCCAGGAAGTATCCAGGGATCGCCGCTTCTGGCCAGACCAGCAGCTGAGGCTTGGGAGACACGGCCATCAGCCCGCGCGACAACGAAACCAGCGCGTTCATCGCACTGTCGGCATGCGCCGGATTCCACTTCTCGCTGAAGGCCTCGTTGGGTTGCACCATGCCGATGACACCGACATCGCGAATCGGCAACGTCTTCGTGCGCCAGACGCCATACAGCAGCGCGAGAACGATGCTTGCCAAGACCGGAGCGAGCCTACGTACCACGTACCACGCACCACGCAGGTCGGTCACCGCCTCGACTATCGTGACATTGCACCACGCCAGCCACAGCGTAACGCCGCGCGCCCCCGCGATATCCGCCCACTGGATCAGTACCGGCGCGTCCGCCAGAGAAGTGCCCAATCCGAGCCAGGGAAAACGGACGTCCCCGAGGTGCCCGACCAGCCATTCCAGCGCCGTCCACGCCACGGGAAACGCCACCCACAGCGGCACTCGCGGCGCCGCCACGCGAATCCGCGCCACAAACCAGAACATGAGGCCCGTGAGCAACCCCAGCACGGCGATGGTCGCGAAATAGCCGAGCGCGGAGAATGGTGTGAAGTGCCAGAGCGCGACCACCATCCAGTACAGGACCAGCGCGTTGGTCACGAGGCCGTACCACCAGCCCCAGCGAAACGCCTTGCGATAGTCGTTGTCGAGGATTGCCTGCTTGACCAGCAAGACGGCGGGCGTAATGGCGAGAAAACTCAACGGCGGAAGCGGGAACGGCGGATAGCTGGCGGTGAGCGCAAGCGCGCCAATCACCACAAGCACCAGCAGACGACGGCGGCTCACAACAAGACGTCGCGCCCTTCGTCGGCCGAGCGATAGATCGCGTCCAGCACGCGTTGCAGCGCGAGCTGATCGCGCGGCGGCGGCGCATTGACGTCGCCCTTGATCACCGCCAGGAAATACATCCACTCTGCCCGATACGACTGGGTGAACAGTGTCTCACGGCCGATCGCGCCGGTCGGCGTGACATCGACCACGGCGCCGTGCTGCTCCCGGAAGATGCGCAGCGGCTGAATCATCGCCGAGCCGCGCGCGCCCAGGATGTCGAACCAGAACCGCTCCCCTTCGCCCAGATGCCGCCAGCTCACGTCGACGGCGATCGAAACGCCGTTCTCGAGCACCAGGAGAGCCGAGCCCATGTCCTCCACACCGTCCTTGCTGCCGCGGGTGAGGTGCGCGGAAATGCGTTTCGGCGCCGGCCAGCCGGCCAGCCACATGCCGAGATCGATGAGGGGCAGGCCCAGATCGAGCATCGCGCCGCCGCCCGCTTCGTTCCGGCGCAACCGCCAACCGAGCATCTGGCGTGACGGCTGGAACGTGTACCAGCCGCCCCGCACCGCCTGCAATGCTCCGAGATCACCGCCCCCGAGAAAGCCGCGCACCGCCTGGACGTCCGAACGGAACCGATGGTTCATGCCGACCATCACGCGTTTGCCGTACTTTTCGCTCGCAGCGAGGACACGCTCGACGCCGACGGCGTTCAGGGCGAGAGGCCGTTCGCAGAGCGCATGCACACCGGCCGCCAGCGCCGACGTCACGTGAATTTCGTGCAGGTGATTGGGCGTGCAAATCACCACGACGTCGACGTTCGCGTAGCGAAGCACTTCCTCGATGTCGTCGTACGTGTCCTGCACCTCGAATCGCCCGGCGAGGGCCTGGGCCTTCCCCAGGTCGTTGTCGCAAATCGCCGCGACCTCGACTCCCCCGAGGCGACGCAGGACGGGCAGGTGGGCAACCTGGGAGATCGCTCCGGCCCCGATGACTGCGATGCGGATGGGATCGTTCACTTACTCTTGCCGGCTCCCTGGACCCGGCCCGCGGGCAACCGGTACATCAAACCGGTGCGCAGGCTCGCGGTCTGCAAGCCGCTCGACAGCACGCCGCGGGCGTCCACAGTAAACCGAAGGGCGTGCGTGAGATTGAACTCGAACCCCACCGTGCCGTTCAATCCCGCGGTGACGACATCGAGCGCGTCCTCCACGAACGTGCCGTTGATCGCCGAGCCGCTGCCGTTGCGGAGATGGATGCTCACGCCCGTCCCGATGTAGGCGGTGATGCCGTGTCCCTGCGGGAAGACATACTGAAAGTCGATGTCGCCGATGACATCGCTGAGATTGATGGTCCCGAGTCTGATGGTATCGTCACCCGACGGATCGATGACGATGCTATCGAGCGCCTGCTCGAACCGAGTCAGCGTCTCCTGATCGAAATGCGACCGAAAGTACGAGAGGCCGAGCAGCAGACGCACGCGCGGCGCGATTCTCCCGAAGTCGAACCGCACGCCGCCCACCGTGGCACCCGTGAGCTGCGTCGCGCCGAGTACGCCGACGTCGAGCTGGATGCCCGAAAGCCGCAGGTTGTCGTAGGAGAATTCGTTGAGGACACCTTGGGCGGCCGCGCGGGCGGGCGCGCCGGCGGGCAGCAAGAAACCCAGGAGAATCGCGAGCCTGCCCGCCCTAATAGAGCTTCTCAATTTTCGTCCCCGGAAAGTAGGTCGTCAGTATCGTGCGGTAATCCTGCCCCGCCCTCGCCCGGCCGATCGCGCCCCACTGGCACATGCCGACTGCATGTCCCGATCCCGCACCCGCCGCCACGACGCGGGTGACTTCGCCGTTGGCTTTCGAGACCGTCAACTGAAATGCCGTGCTGGAGAGCAGACGATCCGCTTCGGGCCGCAACACGGACCGCACATCGGATCCCGGTATGCGGATGTCGCCGCGCTCGAACACGATTCGCAATTCGCCGACGCGTCCCGATCGCGTGGTGCGACTCACTGTGACGTCCGTGATACGCTGCATTCCGTCGCCGGACAGCGGCGTGACGCTGGGCAGTGTTCGCGACAATATAGCGCGCAGCTTCGTGCCGTCCCATTCTTCGCGCCAGCGAAACCGTGGCGAAATGTCACAATAGAAATGGCCACCGCCCCGATCGTCGGAGACGGGACGCAAATAGGGAAGGCTCCGGGCAGTCGCAAACGCTTCCTCGACGCCCGCGGTGCTGAATCCGCACGTCGAATGGAAGTAGGCGTCGATCACCTGGCCGTCGTAGCGCAACACCTGCCCCGTGGTCGTGCGGATCGCGCTCCAGACCTGGGGCGTCTCGACGGCGACGCCCAGATACACCTGGTCACGCGTGTCGGCATACGCGTCAAATCCCAGTGACTCCCACCGGCCGCGATTTTTCATCGCGAAGCTGCGCGAGACCACCGCCTGGGCGAGCACCGCGGCTGCTTCGTCGGCGCGACGCCCTCCGATCTCCGGACCCACCACGCCCGCGACATAGCTCTCGAGTCCCAGGCGATTCACGACCGTCAGACCGCCGCGACCGGAGAACACGTTGATCCGGCCGCGATAGCGGCGTCCATTCGCGACGAGAAACCGGTTCTCCGTCACATTGACGACCGCGATCCCGCGCAACGCGTCACTGCGCGTGCTGTCGGGTTTGACGAGCCGCACCCGTGATGCATCGGCCGAGTCGGGAATGACCACCCAGCGAACCCCGGCGGGGATCGAGCCGACGGGCACGCTACTGGTCGCATCGGTGACGAAGAGCTCGCCGCCCTCCGCGCCGCCGAGCGACGCATAGGCCGCCCCGACCGCAATGCCCACCCGCAGCTCCGGCTCTCCGCTCGGCGCGGGGGTGGCCGTGGGCCGCCCGCCGCCCGGGCAGGCGAGCGCCGCGAACAGCGCGGCGCTAACGGCCGCGCGCTTCGCCCAGCGCGGCATCGAGCTCCCGGATGGTGAAGTCGATGTCTGCCTCCGAGTGCGCGCTCGACACGAACCCCGCCTCAAAGGACGACGGCGCGAGGAAGACCCCTCGGGCGAGGGCCGCCTTGTGCCAGCGCGCGAACAGGGCCGCATCGGTCTGCCGGGCGTCGTCGTAGTTGTGCA
>QHUJ01000154.1 GCA_003221895.1 Gemmatimonadota bacterium
GGGAAGTCCCGAGGCCGCGTCATGACCCTGTCAACGAAAAGCAGGTCCTGCTTTTATGGGAGTCCCTACGATCACAGCAGTCCTCGTCCTCTCTCTACTCCAATCCAGTCCCAACACGCTCACCCCCGCCGAACGCACCGCCGGCTGGCGCATCTTGTTCGACGGCCACACGCTCGCTGGCTGGCGTGGCCTGGGCTACGACACCGTCCCCACCGGCCACTGGGTCGTCGTGGACGGCGCGATCAAGAAGATCGCGAGCGGCAACGTGCCCCGCGTGGCGGACGGGCGCCCGCTGAACGGCGGCGATCTCATGACCGTGGACACGTTCGGGGACTTCGAGCTGACGTGGGAATGGAAGGTCACTCCGGGAGCGAATAGCGGCGTCAAATACAACGTCTCTGAGGAGATGTCCATCGGCCAGAACGGACAGATGACCCCGACGGCGGTCGCCCGCGGCGCGATCGCGCCCAATCACTCGGCCCTGGGGTTCGAGTACCAGATGCTCGACGACGACCGGCACGAAGACGGCAAGCTGCCTACCCACCGCTCCGGCGCGCTGTACGACCTCATCGCTCCGAGCGCGGCCAAAGCGCTGCGTCCCGTCGGCGAGTGGAACACGGCCACCGTTATCTTCCGCGGCAACCACGGCGAGCACTGGTTGAATGGCCGCAAGATCGTCGAGTTCGATCTGGGCACGGCCCACATGGATTCCCTGGTCGCCAAGAGCAAATACCGCGTCATTCCGGGCTTCGCCGACCGCCGCAAGGGACACATCGTCTTGCAAGATCACGGCGATGAGGTCTATTTCCGCAACATCAAGGTGAGACCGCTATGAAGCGCCGCCAGTTCGTGAAGTCCGTCTCCGCGACGGGTCTCGGCCTCGCCGCCGCCCACTCCCCCCTGCTCGTGCTGGGGGGCTCTCCCGCCGAGAAGGTGGTCGTCGCCGTCATGGGCCTGAACGGCCGCGGCACCGTCCTGGGACGCGTGTTCGGCAAGACGCCCAACGCCGAAGTCGCCTACGTCTGCGACGTGGACTCGCAGGTGCTCGGCAAGGGTCTCGCCTCCGTAGGCGAGGCGCAAGGGAAAGCTCCGAAGGGGCTCGTGGATTTCCGCCGCGCGCTCGACGACAAGGGCGTGGACGCGCTCGTGATCGCCGCGCCCGATCACTGGCACGCCCCGGCTACGATCCTGGCGCTCTCGGCCGGCAAGCACGTGTACTTGGAGAAGCCCTGCGGGCACAATCCGCGGGAGGGCGAGCTGCTCGTGGACGCGCAGCGCAAGGCTAAACATCTCGTGCAGATGGGCACGCAGCGGCGCTCGTCCCCCCGTGCCCAGGAGGCCGTGCAGACGATCCGGGAAGGGGCGATTGGGCGCGCGTATCTGGCTCGCGCCTGGTATTCGAACCGGCGTCGTTCGATCGGGCGCGGCAAACCGGCGCCCGTCCCCGCGGGGCTCGACTACGAGCTCTGGCAGGGGCCAGCACCGCGCACGCCGTACCACGACAACGTCATCCACTACAACTGGCACTGGTTCCGTCGCTGGGGCACGGGCGAGATCTGCAACAACGGCACCCACGAAGTCGATGTCGCGCGCTGGGCCCTGGGCGTGGATTATCCGACGCGCGTCACCTCGGTGGGCGGCCGTTACCACTTCGAGGACGACTGGGAGTTCACCGATACGCAGGAGGCGGGCTTCGAGTTCGAAGGGCAGCGCGCGATTGTGTGGCACGGGCTGAGCTGCAATCCGTTCCCGACGCAGAATCGCGGGCGGGGCACGATCGTCTACGGGACGACGGGCACGGTCGTGATGGACCAGGACGGCTACACCGTGTACGACCTCGAGAACAAGGTCGTGAAGGAATCGATCGCCCAGGCAGTCGCCGACCCGCTCGCACCAAGCGGCGACGACCAGCTGACGGGGCTCCACATCGCGAACTTCGTGGAGGCGATCCGCAGCGGCGTGCCGCTGACCCAGCCGATCGCGGAGGGGGCGAAGAGCGTGCTGCTGTGCCACCTCGGCAACATCGCGCAGTGGACCGGCCGCGCCCTACGCACCGATCCGGAGTCCGGACGGATCCTGGGCGACGACCTGGCAATGAGGTTCTGGCAGCGCGAGTACGCGCCGGGCTGGGCGCCGGTCGTCTAGTCGGGACCTACCACCTATGAGCCGCCGTTGAGCCGGGCTCCGACGCCGAGGTGGAGCCCCCAGTTGCCGTGGTAGAAGGCGAAGGGACTGTCCGACGACGGGTGGAGCATGATGTCGAGGTCGGTCCCCATGCACAGCCACACGCGGTTGATGAGCTGATAGCGCACACCGATGAGCCCCGAGAGACCTCCGTCAGTCGCGTCGAGTGAGCCACGGTATGCATTGTGGACATATCCGGCGCCCAGCAGGCCCTCGACGCGACCGGGGCGTCCAACGCCCACGACGAGACGGGCATGCAGCGGGGTGTAGGTGGCGGAGCCGGCGCTCCGATCGCTGGAGGCGCGCGACATATCGAGCTCGAACGCGAGCCGGGGCCGCACGTACACGGCGAGGCGCCCGCCAGCGCCCACGGCATTGCTCATCCCCAGGTCGTTGTCAAAATCCGTAAACCGCGCGAGCGCACCGATCTCAACAGCGCCGGGTCGCTGGGCCGACGCGGCTGCCGCGAGCAGGAGCGCCACCGCCGATAACGCCATGCACCGAGCCACGCCGGCCGTCATGGTGATCTCTCCCCTCGTCCGCGTTTGGTGGTAATGACGATCACGCCATTCGCGCCGCGCGATCCGTACATGCTCGTGTCCGCCGCGTCCTTCAGCACTTCGATCCGCGCAACGTCGCCGGGCGAGAGATCCGCCAGCATGCTGCTCATGGATTCGTTCGGAATGGGGATACCGTCGATCACGAGGAGGGGATTGTCGTCCGTTGGATTCCCCCGGATGCTGCGTTGCCCACGGATCCGGAGCCGATAGTTCCCGTCCGGCAACCGGGTCACTTCGAGACCCGGCACGCCGCGCAGCATTTCTTCAACCCGCGTGACCCGCGCATCGGTTTTGCTAGGGATGATCGTCGATACACCTGGCGCGTTCGGCGCAGTCCGCGCACCTCCGCACCCGATCGCGCACGCGACGAACAGGCTGAACACGAAACGTCTCATGGTGGCCTGGGTGCGAATCTGCCGTGCGCCTGAGCGACGTCAAGTTGCCAGGTGTCGCGCGCGCGCGACCTGCGGGCCCACAGCGACCTCGGGGCGTTCACGGGGCGGCTTCTCCGCCACTGCCCCGGCGCACGGCGTGGTGATGGTGCGGATCACTCCCGTCACGGGAGGGTGAAACTGGGGCGGGAGGACTCGAACCTCCAACTTCCCGGTTAACAGCCGGGCGGTCTGCCAGTTGACCTACACCCCATCACAGACGCAACACTCTAAGTTGCAAGGTCGAAAACAAACAAAACACGGCGACCCCGCGTTCGCAAGCTAACTTATCGCCACATGGACGTAACACCGAGTCTCGACACGTGAAGCAAGTCGTCATCCCGCGGCGCGGACCGCCGGAGGTGCTCGAGGTTCGCGAAGCGACGGATCCCGTAGCGCGACCGGGCACGGTCCGGATTCGCGTGCACGCAGCCGGCATCAACTTCTCCGATCTGCTGGCCCGGCAGGGCCTCTACCCCGACTCACCCAGGCCACCGTGTACCGTTGGCTACGAACTTGCCGGCGTCGTAGATGCCGCAGGTCCCGGAGTCACGACGCCGCGCGTAGGCGACCGCGTCATCGCGACGACGAAATTCGGCGGCCAGAGCGAGCTGGTCGTCGTTGCCCCCGGCTCGGTCTTTCCGCTGCCTGACGGGTGGACATTCGAACAGGGTGCGGCATTTCCGGTCGTCTACCTGACGGCACACCACATGCTGGTCCGCGTCGCCGCCGCGCAACGGGGCGAGACCGTGCTGGTCCACTCGGCTGCGGGCGGCGTCGGCCTGGCCGTCGCCGAATTGGGCCGCATCCTCGGCTTGCGCGTCATCGGGCTCGCGTCGCCCCCAAAGCACGCCGTGCTGCGCGAGTATGGCGTCGAGCCGCTCGACAGCCGGGATCCGCGCTGGTTCGAGGCGGCACGGAGACTGCGGCCTCGTGGCATCGATATCGTTCTGGATGCCGTCGGCGGCCGGTCCTGGCGCTATGGGTACGAGCTGCTCGCCCCGGCGGGGCGCATGGTCTGCTACGGCGCGTCTGCCCTCTCCGAGGGCTCCCGCAGAAACCTGCTCAAACTCCTGTGGCGCGTTATTCGATTTCCTCGCTTCGGACCGCTCACGTTGATGAACGACAACAAGTCTGTTGCCGGCGTCAACCTCGGGCACATCTGGTCCGAGCAGGCGCTCCTGGCCCCTCAGCTCGAAGCGCTGCTTCGCTATGCGCGCGAGGGGAAGATCACACCGCGTGTCGATCGAACGTTCGCGTTCGCGGAAGCGGCTGCGGCGCACCGGTACATCCACGAACGACGCAATGTCGGGAAGGTCTTGCTGGTCCCGTAGGCCTCAGTACTTCAATCCCGTCTTTTCCGCAAAACTCTTAACCGCTTCCTGTTCTTCGGCGCTCAGCTTCTCCGGGAGCGTCACGTGCGCTTCGACGTACATATCGCCGCGGCGGCCGTTCTTCTCGATCCCGACCCGCGGAACCCGGAATCGCTGGCCGTGCTGCGTTCCGGGCGGAATTCGCAGCACCACGCTCTTGCCGTCGACCGTCTTCACTTTAATGCGCGAGCCAAGCATGGCCTGCGCGACGTTGATCGGCACGACGCCGATGACGTCGAGCCCCTCGCGCCGGAAGAAGCGATCGGGCGCGACATGGATCACCACGATGAGATCGCCGCGACCCTTCGGTCCCTGGTTCTTGAGCCGCAGGCGCGCGCCGTCCTCTGTCCCGGGGGGGATGTCGACGTTGATACGCTTCTCGACGCGCACCTCGCCGCTGCCCTGGCACGTCGGGCACCGTTGCGACGGAACGGTTCCCTTCCCCCGGCAGACGGGGCACGGGCGATTGACGGCGAAGCCGCCCTGCCCGAACGACACCGTGCCCCGCCCTTTACACTCGGGACAGGTGTTGACCGTCGCGCCCTTTGCGGCACCGCTGCCGCCACACGTCGGACAGACTTCGGGCATGGCGAGCGTGATCGGCACCTGTCCACCCAGCGCCGCGACGCGGAACGGAATCGTGATGCTGGTCTCGACTTCTTCCGGCTCGGCTTCGCGGCCCGTGCCGCGGCGCCCGAAGATCGACGAGAACAGATCGCCGAGTCCGCCGAGATCCGAGATGTCGAAGTCGCCGCTGTCGCCGGGGCCTCCACCCGTCCCCTGCGGGCCTGGACCGCGGCGAGCCCCCCGCTGGCTGAAGGGACTGGCATCGGGACCAGCGAAGGCCCCGTAGCGGCGCAGCTGGTCGTACCTCTTCCGTTTGTCGCTGTCGCTCAGCACGTCGTGCGCTTCGCTGATCTCCTTGAAGCGCTCGGCCGCCTGCGGATTGTTGGGATTCCGATCCGGATGGTGCTGCTTGGCCAGGCGGCGAAAGGCTTTCTTGATTTCGTCCGTCGTGGCTGTCTCAGCGACTCCCAATGTCTGGTAGTAGTCGCGTTGTGCCGCCATTACTGGCCCTGCCAGGTGAGCACGACCACGCGGGCCGGCCGCAGCAGGACATCGCGCATCTTGTAGCCCGGTTGCACGACCTGGCCTACGGTATGGTCCTGCTCCGGTTTCGCCGCCGGCTGCGTCGTGACCGCTTCATGGACATTCGGGTCGAACGGCACGCCCACCTGGTCGATCCGCGTGACGCCCGCACCCTCGAGCTCCTTCCAGACCTTGCGCTCCACGAGCTCGACGCCCTCGTGCAACGTCTTGGCGTCGGTCTCCGCAGGATCGATGTGCGCAAACCGCGACAAATCATCGAGCGCATCGGCGAGACGCGAGATCAGTTCCGCCTGCGCGCGCTGCCAGGTTTCGGTCCGCTCCTTGGCGGTCCGCTTGCGGAAGTTGTCGTACTCCGCGGCAAGCCGCAGATGCCGGTCCTTCCAAACCTCCGCCTCCGACGGGCCAGCAGGCGCACTCGCGGCGGCCTCTGCCGGCGTATCAGCGACGAGCGGCTCCTTCGGGTCGGGATCGAGCGAAGGAACGGGTGGCGAATGGGGATGACGTTTGTTGGGCATATGTTGGAACTTTCAGTCTGGCAAGAAGATAAGGCAGCAAGAGTCCGGAGGGAAACCCCGGCTACTCGCTCGCCGGATTTGGCTGCAAGGAGCGATGGGTGCGCGCGAAGGTCATGACATCGTCTACGACGCGTTGCACACCGAAGAGATCGTGGGAGAGGTCGGGATACCAATTGAGCGTCGCGCGCGCCGCGAGGTCTTCGGCGAGCGCGCGCGCGGCATCCAAATCGATCACGCGATCGGCTCCGCCGAGCAGGAACAGCACGGGGCGCTCGATACGCTGGCAATCGGCGAGCACGGCGCGCTGGGCCCACTGCAGCTCCGCCCGCGCGCCCGCCGTCATGTACTGGCTGCCCCGGCCCGTGGGGAGCGTCGGCCACAGATCGGCGAGCCTGGCCGCGAGCCGTTTCCACGCGGGCGGCGGGACGCGTGACGCGAGCCAGGGACCGGACACGACCGCGGCCGCGGGCGGCTCACCAGGCTGCGTTTCGAGGTAGCGGAGCACGACGAGCCCGCCAAAGCCGTGCCCCACGAGAACCTGCGGGACGTCCTGACGCTGCCGCACGGCGCGGCGAAATGCCTGCAGGTCCCCGAGCAGCTGGCTGAAGCGTGACAGATGTCCCCGCCGCCCGCCTGATCGGCCCTGGCCCCGCTGGTCGAGAAAGTAGGCGGATAGTCCCGCGTTCCTGAGCTGCGCGCCCAGCTGTGCCCAGCGATCGGAGAGTCCCGGCGGAAACCAGTCGTGGAGAAACAGCACGGCGACGTGAGCCTGCGCCGGCTCGTATGCATCGAAGATCAGCGGCGTGCCGTCGGGAGCATTGATCCGATTCATGAGCTGATCTTGCCGATGAGACGCCGCAGCAGGTCGAGGACGGCCTGCGCCGATCGAGCGCGGACCTCGGCGCGATCGCCCGGAAACACGCGCTTCACCACCCGAGTCTCCTGACCCGATCGCGCCGCGAGCCACACCGTGCCGACCGGTTTCTCCTTCGTCCCGCCACCTGGACCGGCGATGCCCGTGACGGCAAGTGCCGCGTCGACTCCAAAGCGCTGCTGCGCGCCCGCGACCATCGCCGAGACCACTTCCTCCGAAACGGCGCCGTGCCGCTCGAGGAGCGTCTGTGATACGCCGAGGAGTTCGCGTTTCACCTTGTCGTCATACGCGACCACGCCGCCGACGAAGACATCCGACGACCCGGGAACCGCGGTGATCCTCGCGCCCAGAAGACCGCCCGTGCACGACTCGGCGACGGCGAGTCGCACGGTCCGCGCGCGCAGCAGATCGAGAATCGCTGCCGCGAGATCGGTCTTTTCTTCACCGTAGACGTGCTCGCCGGCCCGCTCGCGCAGCTGCGCCGCGGCCGTGCCGAGGCGGCGCTCGGCGTCCGCTTCGCGCAGTCTCCAGGCGGTCACCCGGAGGTCCACGCCGTCGACCGACGGCAGGTAGGCAAGGGTCAGTGGCGCGATTTCGTCTTCGATTTCGCCCACTCGCTCGGCGAGCGCCGACTCGGCGATCCCCGTCGTGCGGATCGTCCGGGACCTCACCACGATGCCGGCCGTCCCTCCGCGAACGACGAGGCGCGGGAAGACTTCTTCCGCGAGTAACCCGCGCATCTCGGATGGAACGCCGGGCAGCATCACGACAACGCGACCGTCCGCTTCGACCCACAACCCGGGCGCCGTGCCGCGTGGATTGGGGAGCACCGTAGCGCCTGCGGGGACTTCGGCCTGTGTGCGGTTGACGGCAGGCATCGTCCGACCCAACCGGCGGAAGCGCTCCTCCAGAGACTGCAGAACCACGGCGTTGAGGACCAGCGGTTTGTTGAAGATGGCTGCCACTTCCTTCTTGGTCATGTCATCCCGAGTGGGACCGAGGCCACCGGTGGTGATCACGAACCCCGTTCGGTCGAGTGCCTCGGCTACCACCGCACGAATCATCTCCGGCCGGTCCGCGACAGATGTCCGGCGAACGATCTCCACGCCGGCCGCGGCCAGCTCGCGCCCCAAATCGACCGCATTCGTATCGAGGATTTGGCCCAGCAGCAGCTCGGTGCCGATCGTGACGACCTCGAGCTTCACTTGCCGACTTTGAGGAGGGTCCGGTAGCGGTAGAGGTAGACGAGGAGCGAGTACACCGTCAGGACGATGGCACCCGCAAGCGTCACAGACACGAACCAGCCGTGGAACTGATCCCAGAAATTCCGGAAAGCCCCGGCGAGGTGCATCTCGGCGATCGCATCCTTCCAGGCGAACCACGCAATCGTGGCGCCGATAAAGATGTTCTGGACGACCGCTTTCAGCTTTCCCGCTCCCACCGCGGGGATGACGATGCCGCGGCGCTTGGCGAAAAAGCGAAACACCGTAATCAGCACCTCCCGCCCCACGAGCAGCAGCGCCACCCAGACAGGCAGGCTGCCCCACCACGGGATCCGATAGTCCACGATAATCGTGGGATGTCGCGTGATCCAGAAGATCGGAATGAGCGTGGCGAATAGCAGCAGTTTGTCGGCGATCGGGTCGAGCAGCATACCGAGCTCGCTGATCGTGCCATAGCGCCGCGCGAGGTACCCGTCCAACAAGTCCGAGAACGCGGCAATGAGAAAGACGACGAACGCGATGACCTTGGGCCAGTAGCCCTGAATGAACGGCAGCAGCGCAATCACGGGGGTGAGAGAGATGCGCGCCAGCGTGATGATGTTGGGCACTGTCCACCGGATCGCGGCAGGACGCTGGGAGGGTGTTGGGGAAGACCCAGCCATTAGCTCAACGTCTTGAGTACCAGCTTACTGACCGCCTTGAGCGTGTCGAACACGCCATCGCCGCGCACGGCCACCGCCTCATGGTAGGCGGCGTGACCGACCCAATCTCCGCCGATCTTGTCGATCAGATTCTCGCCAGGGTGAGAGGGGTCGGGCGTCACTTTCTGCCGCGCACCGTCTTCGACGGTCCATCCGGGATTCAGGGCGGCCTGCAGGTCCTTGATGGGCGCCGCATTGGGAAGATCGCGTTTGTTGTACTGAATCACGAACGGAATCCTCGTTAGATCGTAGCCATACTCGGCCATGTTGTCGTACAGGTTCTGCATCGACTCGACGTTCGCTTCCATCCGTTCGATCTGGCTGTCAGCGACGAACACGAGGCCGTCGACGCCCTTGAGAATGAGCTTGCGGCTGGCGTTGTAGTACACCTGACCCGGCACCGTGTAGAGATGGAACCGGGTCTTGAACCCGCGGATCGTGCCGAGATCGACGGGCAGGAAATCGAAGAACAGCGTGCGTTCGGTCTCGGTGGCGAGCGAGATCATCTTGCCGCGCGTATTGGGCGACACCTTGCCGTAGATGTGCTCGAGGTTCGTCGTCTTTCCCCCGAGCCCGGGGCCGTAGTAGACGAGCTTACAATTGATCTCGCGGGACGCGTAGTTGATCATCGACATGGACGCGTCCCTCTATCCAAAGAGTTTGTCAATTTCGTCCTCTGCCCCTTCGAGCAGGCCTTTTTGCTGGGCCTGGCCCGTCCCCACGCGATTGAACATCTCCTCGAAGACCTTGTTGAGCGTTCCCACGACGGTCTTGGCTTTCAGCTTGACCAGTCCCAGGGTCGCCCGCTGATCGAACAGCACGACGAGAATCACCCGCTTCGCCACGTCCGCGAGAAACATCGACTCGCGCTCGCCCTGGTGCACGAGCGAGGCGAACTCCGGCTCGCCGATCATCTTGGCGAGCTGATCGTTGGCGCTGAAATCGGCGGCGGTGAGTGAGGCGAAGGCGGTGGGATCGAACTGCGGTGGTTCCCCGACCGTGGCGACCAGCTGGCCATTGCGGTCCACGAGCAACGCACAGCGGGCGTTCGAGTCACGCAGGAACGCCTGCAGGTGCGTCTGGATTTGCTTGAAATCGTTTTCGTTGAAGGACCAGCTAGCGGCTCCCGCCATGCTCCTCCTAATCGGTCTCGGACATGTCGCGCCGTGCCGCCAGCGCCTGAGCGATGGTCACCGCGTCGGCGTATTCGAGGTCGCCGCCCACCGGCAAGCCTCGCGCGATGCGGGTGACCCGGAGCCCCGCTTTGCTGAGCTGCTTCAGCACCTGCTGGAGATAGGTGGCCGTCGCCTCGCCTTCCATCGAGGGATTGGTCGCGACGATAACCTCGCGTACCTCCGACCCATTAGCCAGCCGGGCGAGCAGCCGGTCAACGTGCAGCTCGTCCGGACCGATCCCGTCGAGCGGCGAAATCCGGCCGCCCAGCACGTGATAGAGCCCACGATACCGGCCGGCGCGCTCGATCGCGCCGACGTCGCCCGATTCCTCCACCACACACAACAGCGTGGCATCGCGCCGGGGGTCGCGGCAGATCGGGCACGGATTCTCATCCGCGAGGTTGCCGCACGTGCCGCATGCCACCACCTGGCCACGGACGCGGCGGATGGCCTCCGCCAAGCGCTCGGCGGCCTCCGGGGGCTGTTTCAGCAAATGGAACGTGAGACGTTGGGCGGTCTTGCGCCCGATGCCGGGGAGCTTGGCGAGCTCCGCCACGAGCTCCTCGATGGCGGACACGGAGTGGCCGGCGGCCTAGAGCGGCGGGAGCTGGAACGGGAACGGCAGTCCCGACGCCAGCTTCCGCACCTCGGCCTGGTACAGCTCGGCCGCGCGCTTCTGCGCCTCCGCGACCGCGGCGAGTACGAGATCTTCGAGCATCTCGACATCGCCCTGGCTGACCGCCTCCGGGTCGATCTTTATGGCGCGGATGTGGCCGCGTCCATCGACAGTCGCTTGGACCATCCCCCCGCCGGCGGAGACCGTCAGGGTCTGTTGCGCCAACTGCGTCTGGATCTCGGTAAGCCGCCCCTGCATCTGTTGGGAGAGCTGGAGCAGGCTAGATAAATCCGCCATATATCGAAAGTTACCCCTCGTCGGAGCGTTAGCAAGCTTATTCGAGAAGCTCCAAATCTAATGCGTCTACGGCGGCACTCAGGGTCGGGTCCTTAGCGCGCAGGCTCTTCAGCCGCTCGGCGCCGGCACGCTCCTCGGTCATGCGCTCCGGTGCCGGACCACCTCGGGGAGTCTCAGTGCTCGCGATTTTCACCCGCGGTGCTTCACTAATGAAGCGCCCAATTGCCTGAGCAATAGTATCGCGTTGCCGCTCCAGTCCCTCGCTGTGACCCGCATTACCAGGCGTTACCGTGACGATTCGCCCGTCGACGCCCACGACCTCCGCTTCGGCGAGGAGACTGCCGAGCATCGGCGTCTTCGCGCGTGCCTCGGCGACGATTTGCGGCCAGACGGAGCGGACGTTTTCGAGTGTTGGTTCGAGCTTCTGGCCAGACGGGTTGACGGACGAGACGGACGAGACGGACGAGACGGGCGGAACGGGCGGAACGGGCGGGCGGGCGGGCGGGACCGCCCCCTTCGCCAAGGCATCAATCACTTCTGAGAGTTCGACGGTTCTATCCAGCATCGCCCATCTCAGCAGCAGCAGCTCGACCAGGAGCCGCTGATTCGCGCTGCGACTCAGCCGTTCTTCCGATTCGCCGAGAATCGTGAGCAAGCGCACGATGTCGGCCGGGGGGAGCTGAGGCGCGTACTCGCGAATCACAGCCGTGAGTCCCTCGGTCAGCCCCTCCGGCTGTCCACCGACGCCCACGAGCAGCAGGGCGCGCAGGGTCTCAGCCGCCCCGTTGACGAATTCGCCAAGGTCCGCGCCGGCTTCGAGCAGGCGCTCGATGAGCGGGAAGATCGCGCCGGGATCGCGCTCGACGATCGCGCGCAACATCTCGCCGTACAGCTCGTCGGGAACCAGGCCGAGGACTTCGCGCACACGCTCCGCCGTCACCGGCGCGCCACCCTCGCTGAACGAGAGCACCTGGTCGAGCAGCGAGAGCGCATCGCGCATGCCGCCGTTGGCGCTCTTCGCGATGAGATGCAACGCATCGTCCTCGACCTGCAGCTGCTCGGCTTTCGCTACTTCCTTGAGCCGGGCGATGATGGCGTGCGGGCCGATCCGCCGAAAATCGAAGCGCTGCAGGCGCGAGAGGATGGGCGCTGCCGTGTTGGCGATCTTCTGCGGCTCGGTGGTTGCGAAGACGAAGACGACCCGCGGGGGCGGTTCTTCCAGAATCTTGAGCAAGGCGTTCCACGCCTCGCGCGTCAGCATGTGCGCTTCGTCCACGATGTAGACCTTGGACCGGGACTCCGTGCTGGCGGCGTACATCGCTCGCTCGCGCAGATCGCGCGCATCGTCGACGCCGCGGTTGGATGCGGCGTCCAGCTCGACGACATCGAGGTTCGCCGAGCCCGCCCAGATACGACTGCAGGAATCGCACACCCCGCAGGGCTCGCCGGCGGCCGAGCGCTGCTCACAGTTCAGCGCCATGGCGAGGATGCGGGCGGCGGTGGTCTTCCCCACACCGCGGGGGCCCGCGAACAGGTACCCGTGGGCCACGCGGCCCTGGGCGACCGCACCGCGGAGCGCAGCCGCGACGTGATCCTGGACGATCAAATCGGAGAACTTTTTGGGACGGTATTTTCGGGCTAAGGCGATCATGCCAACGTCCAATGCTCAATGTCCAAAGTCCAATGTCCAATGATCAATGATCAATGATCATTGGATATTGGTCATTGAGCATTGGAAGTGAATTGCCCCAGGCACCCCGCAACGAATCCCGACATCGCTTAGCGCTGCTCCCTGCGGGGGCCTGACGCGGTTCACGAGCGGAAAGCCTGCGGACCTGGGGCGCAGGAAATATCAATGATCTACGACCAATGATCAATGACCACTGATCGTGCTCAACCTTCAACGATCGTGGATCATTGATTATTGATCATTCGATTACCGCGACGGCCGCGGGCACCCCGACTTCTCGAAGCGGCTCTCCACGGAATCCACCGACGCGTACATCGCCTGATCCAGCAGCGCGCGCCGTTCGTCAAAATTTGCCATGCGCGCGCGGCGTTCGGCGTTGTACGTGTTCCACAGGCTCTCCACCGAGACGAGCCCGTTCGCCAGGCCGCTGCAGTCGATGCGGCTGCTCGCGAACAGCTCCGCGCGATCGTGATAGTTCCGCACCGCGCGCGACAATGAGTCGCTCAGCCGATCGAACCGCGCAAACGGCGACGGCGGCGGCTGCGGAATGGCCGCGGCCGGCGGCGGGACGACACGAACGGGCGCAGGCACCGCCGCCGGCGGGGGCGCGGGCGGCGGAGGGGGAGGAGGAGGTATGGGCACGGGCACTGCCGGGGGAGCGCGGCGCGTGGTGCCGCCACGAGGAGGACGCGGCGCCGGCGAGCGCGCCACGAGCTTCTTCACGCGCTCCACCAACCCGGCCCACGGCGGCTGCACATGAGGACGCCGCAACACGAAGTACCAGTAGCCTCCGCCGCTAACTCCCGCCAGCACTAACAGCAACGCCAGACGCTTCAACCACGGGCCTGGTCTCCTGCGGCGGCGGAGCGGCTTCTTCGCACGTTTCTCCGGCGCCTCATCGAGCAGCCGGAATGTGTGCGTCGGCGTGCGACTCGGCTCGCGCGACGTGGGCGAGGGCGGCGGAATGGTGGGCGGCGGCACCGACGCCACGGACTCCGGCGTGACGGTCCACGGAATATCATCCACTGGCTGTCTCTCCGGCGCGGGAGGCGGGGCCGGAGGGGGAGGGGGGGGAGGAGGCGCCGCCTTCGGAGGAGGAGGTGGTGGTGGTGGTGGTGGTGGTGGTGCTTCCAGCTCGGCGGGCTTCGATTTCGCACGCGGCGCCGGAGGTGGTGGCACGGGTTCGGGAGGCGGCGCCGGTTCGTCGTCGGCGCTCGTGCGAACGACAGGAATGTCGTCCGCACTGGAGCGCATGATCCGGAATCCCTTCTCCGATTTTGGAGGCGGCGGCGGCTTCCGCGGCGCTTCCTCCTCGGTCTCCTCGGGCTCCTCAGCCTTCGGCGGCGGAGGTGGTGGCAGCGCGGGCTTGGGCTTCGGACCGGTCAGCGTCGGCCCGTAGGCTTTGTAATTCCTCCACGTGATGAACGAGCGCTTCTTACCATCCGGTTTGATGGACTCGGGCTGGAGCAGTTCGTAGAACGCGATCGGCATCTTGTGCCAGTCGTTGGTCTGGGTAGCGCGAAAGAAACGCCCGGTGAGACCGCCTGCCTCTGCGGCCATGAGCACGGCCACGTGCCACGGCTCGGTGAAGAACTTTTCGTGCGTTTCAACGTCATGCGCGGTCAGGAACCCCCCCTGCCCGGGATGGCTGTGATACCAGCCGAGCAACGACGCGGACACTTTGCCGAGCTGCTCCTGCATCCGCTCCCACAAGCGCGACACGACGACTTCGGTCTTATCGCCGTAAATCGCCTGGCTGAGCTTCAGCGTCTTGTCGATGACGGTATACAGCACCCCGGTCTCGGGATCGCGATACACGTCACCAATGAGGAAACCGAAGATCGCCTGCGTCGGGGAGCTCTTGAGGTGCTCCTGCAGCGCAATGACGGCTTCCTGCTGAAAGAAGATCGGGTACGGCGAGCGGTTGGATGAGCGCCCCGGATTCGTGCTTCCCGGTGGCGCGGGCGGGTTCCACAAGATCGCCCGGTCCATCGGCATCGCCTGGAGCTTGGGTTCGGAGCGACTCGTCATCGCACGGTCTCGACCACGATGCGCGCGGCGCGCTCGACATCGGCGCGGCTGACGTCAAGATGCGTGACCGCGCGCAGCCGCCGAGGTCCCCAGGGCGCGAGCCGGACTCCGGCCTGCGCGAGTCGTTGCGCCACCGCCTCCGCCGTATCGCCGTCGCGCAGCAGGTCCACCATCACGATGTTGGACTGCGGGTCGATCGGTCGCACCGACGTGCTGTCGGAGAGCAGCTCGGCAAATCGCTGGGCGTTCGCGTGGTCGTCCCCGATGCGCGACAGGTTGTGGTCGAGCGCGTACAGCGCGGCGGCGGCGAGGATGCCCGACTGGCGCATGCCGCCCCCCAATCGTTTACGGATCTCCCAGGCGCGCGCGCGCCGGGATGCCCTGAAGCCGAGGCATGACCCTACGGGGCAGCCCAGCCCTTTGGAGACGCTCACCATGACGGTATCGGCGCCGCGCGTCAGGCGCGCGGGTGGTACGCCCCCCGCGACAGCCGCGTTCCACAGGCGCGCGCCGTCGAGGTGTACGCCCAGGCCTGCCTCCCGTGCCACGGTCATGAGACCGTCATACGCCGTAGCGCTCAGGACCACGCCGCCGGCGGTATTATGCGTGTTTTCGATCGCGAGGGCGGTAATTCGCGGCACATGCGGAGAGGCGGGTCGCAGCGCGCCGCGCACCAATTCTGGTGTCAATAGGCCATCCGGCGTCGTAATGGCACGGATCTGCGCACCGGACAACGCGGCGATGCCGCCCAGCTCGTAATGGACCAGATGCGCATTGGCCTCGAGGAGCACCTCGGTGCCGTGCTCCGCCACCAGCCAGATGCCGGTCTGATTGGCCTGAGTGCCCGACGGGAAAAAGAGCGCGTCCTCGGTGCCGATCAGCTCGGCGATGCGCTGCTCGAGCCGGCGGGTCGTGGGGTCGCCATCGAGTACGTCGTCGCCGACTTCCGCCTCGGCCATCGCGCGCCGCATGCCGGCGGACGGCTTGGTGATGGTGTCGGAGCGAAGATCGATCGCCGGGGCGGAAGGACTCATCCCAGGCGCACGCGCTGCAGGCGCCGCATGCGCATCAGATCGTACGTCTCCGCCACCTCGCCGCCCAGCAGAAAGACGAATGCCGTGTAGTAGATCCACAGCAACAGCAGCAGGACCGCGATCAGGTTGGCGCTCGTGGCGGCGCGGTCCAGGGTGACGAAATGCGAGACGTACAGCGTGTACAGCCGTTTGGCGATCTCGAAACCCACAGCGCAGAACAAGGACGCGACCAGGCCGGTACGCCAGTAAATACGCCTGCTCGGCAGAAACTTGAAGATGAGGAAGAACAGCACGGTGCTGAAAAAGAGGGTGTAGAGTTGGGCCTCCACGCCTTTGCCGGTCGAGGCGAAGGCGTTGGCGAGGAACAGCGCGCCGCCGACGAACACCATGGCGAGATCGGTGAGCTTGGCAACCGGCCAAGGGCGGTTCTCCTCCGTATCGAAGACCTCATTCAGGGCCGCACGCAGTCCCCCGAACATACGAGTCGAGAACCACAGGAACAAAGGCGCCGCCAGTAACGTGAGCCCACCACGGCGGGCGACGAGTTCGCCGAGCGCGCGCTCGATGAATCCAAAGCGGTCGGGGGTGCCCTCACTCGCCTCGGGCAGGAAGCGCTGCAAGAGCTCGTGGACGTTCAGCTGATGAATGGCGAACTGATACTCGACCAGATAGCCGACGACCGCGACGACGAGTCCGACGAACGGAATGGCGGTGAGCAGAATGTCGAAGGAGACGGCACTGGCGAGGAAGGGGATGTTGTCTTCGTAAGCCGCCTCGAGGGTGCGCCGGACGACACCGGTAACGGTGCGGTGCCAGCCGCCTTCACGGTTCACGCGAGCGGCTCGTCCTCCTCCTCCGGCGCAGGGGGAGCAGGACGCGCCGCCCTCGCCCGGCGCCGCCGCGCCGCCTCGAGCCGGCGCCGCAGCTGCTCACGCGTCGCGATCTCAGGCTCGTCGTCTGCCGGCTCCTCCCCTTCCGCGTCCTCCGCGTCCTCTTCCGCTTCCTTCAGGAGCCCGCGCACTTCATCGACCTTCTCTTCGGCCAGGTCCTTGAGATTGCGCAGACCCTTGGTCACTTTGCGGCGCGTCGTCTCGCCGCGCTCGGTCGGAGCGAACACGAAGCCGGCGACGGCGCCGAGCACGACGCCGAAGAGGAACGCGCCAAAGCCGCCGCCCGCCTCCCGGTCGCTCACTCGCCCGCCTCCGCGTCATCCGGCGCCGCCACCAGCGCGGCACGCGGCTCCGCATGCGACACGAGCTTCGGCTTCACGTAGCGGTCCACGGCGGCGCGCGTGCCCTTCACGCGCAGCCGTTCGAACAGGAACGTGAACGTCTTTTCGAGGTCTGCGCCGATCCTGGCGCGCACGTCTTCGGGCAAATCCCAGAAGCGGCGCTTGAACGGACCGATCGCCTTCTTGCGGCTCTTGTAAAGAAACTGCTCCTCCGTGTCGCCCTTCTTCCATTCCTCTTTCGCCTCGCGCTTGACCCATTCGTTCACGTCGCGGCGCAGATCCGTCGGCAGGGCGGGATGGTCCATCACGATCGTCTGGAAATTCGTGGCCAGGTGGATCTCGATCGCCTCGCACTCGGGGAACTTCGAGAAGGCTTCCGGCGGCAGCGTCGATGCGCCGTGCTGCACCGCGCCGCCGAGCCCGTACTTGGCGCGCGCGTCCTGCGAGAGCGCCTTCAGCGCCTCGAGATCGAGCTGCACTTTCGCGATCGACCCGTCGGGGAGGACGACCCCGCCGTGGCTGGTGCCCGTCTGCACCGAGATCTTCGAGATGCCTGGCGTCGTCCCGATCTGCTCCAGCGTCCGGTTGTAGCCCACCATGAACGCCTTCAGCTCGTGCACGTCGCTGTTCTTGCCGCCCACCTCGCCGATCTCCGCCCCCACGGACACGGTCACGTCCTCCGGCTCGCGGTCGCGGATGAATTGCGTCAGCTCGGCCGCGCGCTCGTAGTTCGTACGCTGCTGCTCGTCGAGATTGGGCTGCGACAGATCGACCAGCGTCGAGGTATCGACGTCGACGTTGTAGAAGCCGGCGTGCAGCTCTTCTTCGATCAGGGCACGCAGCGCCGTGAGCTCGGCCCCGGCGTCGGCGGCGTACTTCTTCGCGTTGACCTGGACGTGGTCGCCCTGAACGAAGAGCGGTCCCGTGAACCCCTCGCGCAGCGCGGCCGCCGTCATCACGGCGACGTACTCGGCCGGACGCTGATCGGTGTAGGCGATCTCGCTGCGCGCGATTTCGCAGATGATGGCGCCGGCATCGAGGCGCCGGGCGGCGCGGAAGATCGCGCGGCCGGTGTCGTAGGACATGATGCGGACGTTCATGGCCGGCGTCGTGAACGGCGGAACCTCGCCGCGACCACGCGCCATGTACAGCTCGTGAATCGAGGCGGGCCGGACGCCGGCGCGCTGCCCGATCTCCCACAGCAGCCAGCGGGCGCGCGTCCTGTCGTCTTCGTTCCCGAACACCGCTTCGCGCACCAGCGCGTCCATCGCGGCGCCCTGCCGTACTGCCGGATCGTCGAACTGTGTGAGGGTCGCGTGCATTGCCAAGAGGGCCTCCTGGCGGCGGAATTTACGCCTCGGCTACGTCGATAACCAGCCCGTCATACGCCGGCATGATCCCCGGCGGCAACTTGGCGGCAAGGGTGACATGCGTGAACTCGTGCGTCAAATGCGTAAAGAACGTGCGTCTCGCACCGACACCTTGCGCGGCAGCCACGGCTTCCGGAATGGACAGGTGGAGCGGGTGCGGGCGCGAGAGGAGCGCATTGAGCACCAACACGTCGAGACCTTTCAAGGAATCGATGACGGCCGCGGGGATCGCCTTCACATCGGTCAGATACGCCATCGCGCCCACCCGATAGCCGAATACTTGATGATCCCCATGTGGCAACGCAAGCGGCAAAACCGCCACACCCGCGATCGAGACGACGACGCCGGGTTCCAGAATACGCGCGGTGAGCTCCGGTTTAGTCGTACCCGCCTGCACCACGAACGTTGGATCGAAGATGTAGGGGAACTTGGCTGCGAGCTCCGCCATCGTGTCGCGCGAGCCGTACGCGGGAAGGACCGTGGCCTGACGAACCGACAGCGCACGCAGGTCGTCGATGCCGTGCACGTGATCGGCATGGGCATGGGTGAAGAGCACGGCATCGATCCGGTCGATTCCCGCCGCCACCAGCTGCAGGCGCAGCTCGGGCGGCGTGTCGATCAACAAGCGCGCGTCGCGCGTCTCGATGAGCGCCGCGGTTCGGGTCCGGTGATCGCGTGGATCCGAGGAGGTGCAGGTGGGACAGTGACAGCCGATCTGCGGCACGCCGAATGATGTGCCTGTGCCGAGGAGGATCAGCCGCACTTCACACCCGCTCGACCTTGATCAGGTTGGTGCTGCCGGAGACCTCCCACGGCAGTCCCGCGGTCACCACGATGCATTCGCTCTGCTTCGCCAGGCTGCGCTTGAGAATGAGGCTGCGCACCACCTCGAGCATGGCATCGTATCCCGGCACACGGTCCACGAGGACGGGCAGGACGCCCCAGACCAGTGCCAGCTGGTGATACGTCGTCCGCACCGTCGTCACCGCGAGGATGGGGACGGGCGGGCGGAGCGCTGCCACTTTGCGGGCGGTGAACCCACCCTGCGTCAGCGTCACGATGAGCGGGGTCCTGAGCATGCGAGCGACGGCTGCCGTACCCCAGGCGATCGCGTCTTCCGTCGCGACGCCCTGGCCGGCCGCGCGGCGCTCTTCGCGGAGCCGCAGTGGATGGCGTTCCATCTCGCGGATGATGCGGTCCATCGCGCGCACGGCCTCCACAGGATACCGCCCGATCGCGGTCTCGGCCGAGAGCATCACCGCGTCGGTGCCGTCGAGGATCGCGTTCGCCACGTCCGAGGCCTCGGCGCGGGTGGGGCGTGGCGCGTGAACCATCGACTCGAGCATCTGCGTCGCGGTGATCACCGGCTTCCCCTGCTGGTTGGCCTCGCTGATCAACCGCTTCTGCACGAGGGGCACCTGCTCGAAGGGCATTTCGACGCCCAGATCGCCGCGCGCCACCATCACGGCATCCGACACGGCCACGATTCTCTCGAGATTGTCGAGCGCCGTCGCCTTTTCGATCTTGGCGACCAGCTTGGTCGTCGGATCGACGAGCTTGCGCAGCTGTTCGATGTCTTCCGGACGCCGCACGAAGGAGAGGGCCAGGTAGTCCACGCCAACCTTCATCGCGTCTCGTACGTCTTCGCGATCCTTCTCGGTCAGGGCGGGCGCCGAAACCTGGATGCCGGGCAGGTTCATGCCCTTGTGCGCCGTCAGGATGCCGCCGTCAACCACGCGCCCCCGCACACGCGGCGGCTCGACCGCGGTCACTTCAACCGACAGCAGCCCGTCGTTCAGCAGGATCCGCGAGCCGACTTTGGCGTCGTTCGCCAGGCCTTCGTAGGTAGTGGGCAGATCGTCGCCGCTCGCCCCCTCCTCCGGAGCAAAGACCACCTCCTGCCCGGACCGCAGCTCGCGCGGCGACGACAGATCACCGACTCGGATGCGGGGACCCTGCAGGTCGAGCAGCACCGCGACCGCCGCGCCGCTCTGTTCGGCCACCTTGCGGGCGGTCGCAATCCATTCAGCACGCTGCTCGGGAGTGCCGTGCGAGGCATTGATGCGCAGCACGTTCGTCCCCGCCTGCAGCAGGGCAGCGATGCTCCTGGTGTTCCCGGTTGCTGGGCCGAGCGTCGCAACGATTTTGGTTTTGCGGATTGAGGAGTTAGTATCCGGAGGGTTATCCACAAATGCACGTAGGGTTCGAGATGTGGAAAACTAGCTTGCCTGAAACAGGCGCTCCATGCGCCCGGACAAGCGACAGTGCACGAGTCTCTGTTGCGGTGAATTCGTTGAATTGACTACGTCTAGGTGAAGGCGTTGAAGTGGTGCGTGAGGCGACACCGGCTGA
>QHUJ01000155.1 GCA_003221895.1 Gemmatimonadota bacterium
ACCGGACTCGCCGCCGTCAAAACGCCTGCAGGGAGCGCCGTGCTCGTTGCGAACAGCGGCGATTCCCTGCAGGCGTTTCTCATCCGGCGCCCCTAGTCCGGGCGGGTCGTACCTACCAGCCGGGATTCTGGGTCAGGCGCTTTTGGCCTCCCACGATGCTCAAATCGATCTCGGCCACCGGAATCGGGTACAGATCGTTGAGCGGAGTGACATAGGGTAACTGCGAGGTCTTGTAGGACCGGCGCGTTTTTTCCTTCAGCAGGAACGTGGCCATAGTCTGCGCGGCGTACGCGCCGCCATAGCGCCGTAGATCGAAGAACCGCTGACCTTCCATGGCGAGTTCCAGGCGCCGCTCGATCCGGACCGCCGCCCGCGCACGCGCCTGCGTGGGCCAATCCGCCAGGGTGTACGGGGACACCTTGTAGGTCGCCCACCCAATGCTGGGCGAGTTGAGCGGTACGGCGATGCTGTCGTTCCCGGCGCACAGCGGGTATCTCGCCCGCAGCTTAGCATCGGTTGAGCCGTCACCGCATCCCTGCGCCTTCTGCGCGGCACGATTTCTGACCTGGTTCACCAGCGCCAAGGCCCCCGTCAGGTCGTTGGTCTCGACCTTGGCCTCTGCGTCGAGCAGCAAGAGGTCGGCGTACCGGAAAATGTGAATGTGGACGGCGTTTTCCTGCTCCGGCTGCCAGCCGACTTTGCTCACGGCGCCGCTCGCCTTCTCCTGCGCGTTCTTCTTGGCACTGTAACGGCCGCCGTTCGCGATCAGGCGGATCCACAGCGTGTCATGCATGCCCCAGTCTTTGTAAGGCACTGAATCCCGACCGATCGTCCAATCCATCCGCGGATCGAGCGTATCGGTCTTGGAGGCAGTCCAGGTGGAGTCGCGGTTGTTCCAGTTCGCGGAATCCGTGAACGCCTTCGGCAACCCCGTCAGGCCGTCGACGGCAAAGTAGTTCGCGAGGTTCTGCGACGGCTGATGGAAGCCGCAGCATTTGAACGGGCTGCCGGCGTACGGCAGGTTGAGCCGCTCGCCATAGTTCGCATTGTTGCCGCTCGGCTCGCCGTCATTGACCGACGCCTGGTACGCGAGGATCGTCTCCTTGCCGTTCGAATACGCGTGGAACCCGGTCCACACTTGATCGAAACTCGGCTGGAGCGCGTACACGCCGCTGGCGATCACGCTGTCGAAGACCGCGATGGCTTGCGGGTACTGGTGCATGGACGCGAGTACGCGACCCTTGTAGGCTCGTGCCGTCCAGCGTGTGGCCCGGCCCGTTTCCCCGAAGCGGGGGGTGACGGGCAAGAGCGCGATGGCCGCATCGAGATCCGCGAGGATCTTGCGGGCCACCGAGTCGGCACCGCGGACCGGATCGGTATCGTTGGCCTTCCGGTAATCCTGGTCGGTTTCGTAGTAGTACGGCACGTTGCCCCACATGCGCCACAGCTCGAAGTGATAGTGGGCACGGAGGAAAAGCGCTTCGCCTCTGATTCCCATGGAATCGACGTGGGAGATTGCGCCGGGCGTCGTTTCGCTCACTTTGTCGAGACCGCGGATGGTGGCGTTGGCGCGGACGACGCCTTCGTACATCGACGCCCATTTGTTGTCCAAATAATCCTGCGCCTGGTCGCCGATCCAGTTGTACAACTCGAGGTTTTGCGCCTGGTACTGGTCCGCGAAGGTCGAGCCCTTGTAGGCGTCCTCGCTGGTGATGCTGGCGAAGGCCCAATTGCTGGCCGCGCAGCCCCAGTTGCCGTTGGTGGCATTGTTGCAATCGAGTGACCGGTAGGTGGCGAGGAGCGAGCCCTCCACACCCTCGCGCGTCGCGAGGGAGTTGGCGTCGAGCGCGCCCTGCGTGGGCGTGTTGAGAAAGTCCTTGCACGCGTATGTGACGATGCCGGTGAGGACGAGCAGCGCCGCGCCAAGCACCAGTCTGGACCTTAGAAGTGTTTTCATGGTCGACCCCTAGAAGGAGGTGCTGATGCCGACGGTCACGGTCCTGCTGCTCGGATACACACCGACGTCTACGTTCCGGAACTGATCCCGGATGTCACCCGACGCCCCGGTGAAGGCGCGCGCCGGCAGTGACGGATCGAGCCCGGAGTAACCGGTAATCGTGAACAAGTTCTCTCCTTGGAGATACAAGCGCCCCGACGGCAGCCAATGGATCAGGTTGGCAGGAATCGTCCAGCCGATCTGCAGCGCGCGGAGCCGCACATACGTCGCGCTTTCGATGAAGAAGCTGCTGATGTCGCCGCTGCCGAGATCGCCGATGTTCAGCCGCGGGTACTTGGCGTTCTGGTCGCCGGGGTGCGTACAGCCTGCATCGCCCGTGATGCAGAAGGAGTTGGTCAGCCGGTCGTTGACCACGTTGGTTTCGAAGTCACGGAAGACGTAGAAGTCCTTCTGGGCGTCGTAGATCTGGCCGCCGAACGAGCCGAAGACGGTGGCGCTGAAATCCCATTGTCCCATGCGGAAGCCGAGATCCAGCCCGCCGGTGAAGTCGGGATGCGGGCTGCCGATGATCGTCCGGTCGTCCGCGTTGATCTTGCCGTCTTTGTTCACGTCCTGATAGCGGAGACCGCCCACCACTGCGTTGGGCTGGCAGGGCGGCGTCGCGCAGTTTCCCGCCGTATCCGGGAGATGCGCGGCGGCTTCGGCAGCGGTGGCCCAGTACCCGTTCGCCACCTTGCCATAGAATGCGCCGATCGGCGAGCCGACCTGGTTCATGATGGGATTGCCGATGCGCGTCACCTGGGGACCACCGGGACCGGGGAACTGACTGATTTGTCCGTCGATCTTTAGAATCTTGTTCGCGTAGTGGGCGCCATTGAACGTGACGCTCCACACCTTGGACGCGCCGACCGTGCCGCTGTAGGCGATCGCGAAGTCGAAGCCCTTGTTGCTCATCTCGCCGACGTTCTGGATCGCCGGATTGGCCTCGCCGGCTGTCGCGGGCGTCCGGGGATCGAACAACAGATTGTTGGTCCTGCGGTTGTAGACGTCGAGCGAGAAGTTCCCGCGACCGCCCGAAAACTCGAGGTCGAGCCCGACGTTGCCGGATTTCTGCTCTTCCCACGTCAGGTTCGCGTTCCCCAGGGCGACCTGCCGGAAGCCCGGCTGAATGCTGGTCTGGGTGCCGCCGATGTCATAGAACGTATCGCCCGTGCCGCCGCCGAACTTCGCGACGATGCGGCCACCGGGGATGTTCTGATTCCCCGTCACCCCGTAGCCGGCGCGCAACATGACGTTGCTGAGGAAGCCTCCCTGGGGAAAGAACGACTCGCGCGAGAGGCGCCAGCCGACGTTGAACGCCGGGAACGTGCCCCACTGCTTTCCTTGCGCGAACTTGGAGGAGCCATCCCGCCGCAGCGTCACGGTGGCGTAGTACTTCTGGTTGTAGTTGTAATCCGCCTTGCCGAAGAACGAGAGCAGCCGGTCGAAGAATCCCGAGCTGCTGACGGTCTTCGTGGAGGCGTCGCCGAGGCTTTCATCGATGTAGCGGTTTTCCGGGGCATCGTTGAGCAGCCCGGAAATGCCGCCGGACATGAACCGCCCCTCGCTCGAATTGGCTTCCTGGCCGAGCAAGAAATTCATGTTGTGCCCGCCCGCCAGATTACGCACGTAGTTGAACGTGTTGGTCCACGTCCACGTCGTCTGCCGGTTGTCGTTCTGATTGGTCCCGTTGGTCGCGTTGGCTTCGGCGTTCTCGAACGTCGTCGGTGTAAACGTCGTCTGCTGACCCTGCAACAGGTTGAACGAGAGCTGGCTCTTGAACGCCAGGTCCGGGAGCAGGGCGAAGCTGCCGTACGCGTTGCCGATCGCGCGATCGTTCGTGTTGCGGTCGTCCTTCCGCGCCCACGCATACTTGAGCGGGTTGGTGTTGTTGCCGAGGCCCGACGCTTTCCCGGAGGCAAAATTTCCCCCGATATCATAGATCGGCACGACGGGCTGCATCAGGATGTTCTTGCCGACGATGCCATCCTCACCCAACTGATCGTCGTCGAGGCCGCCGTAGCCCTGCTCGCGCGACACCGCGATGTTCTCGCCCACCGTCAGCTTGTTGATGTTGAACGCGGTATTGACGCGCACGCCCCCACGCTGGAACTGGTTGTACGCCGCCGTGCCGTTCTGCTTGAGGTAGTTGAACGAGACGTTGTAGGAGTTGTCTGCCCCGCCACCGGACACGGACAGGTTCGCATCGCTGAACTGCGCGGACCCGAAGACCGCTTTCCACCAGTTCGTGCCGGCGCTACCGGGCATGATCAACGTGGTCGGATAGGCATACGCGGCCTCGTCGATCCTGACCGGGCGGCCAAACTGATCGACGGAATCGATCGCCACACCCGGCGCGATATACGTATACGCCGGAATGCTCGGATTGAGGGTGTCGCCGTAGAGCGATCTGGTTTCCGCGGGGACCCGCTGGCCGTTGTTGTTATACGCCCGCTTGATGACGTCGAAGTACTGTAACGGATTCGTCATTACGATGTCGTCGTACCCGCGCGTCGGATTGGCGACGCCGGTGCGGACGTCCAGCGTCATCGACCGGCCGCCCGGCCGTCCCTTCTTCGTCTCGATGATTATGACGCCGTTCGCCGCGCGCGACCCGTAGATCGACGCGGACGACGCATCCTTGAGGACCTGAATCTGCCCGATGTCGTTGGAATTCAGGAAATTCAGGTACGAATCCTCGACCGGCGTCCCGTCGATGATGTAGAGCGGATTGTTGTCATGGAACGAGCTGACGCCGCGCACGCGCACCGTGCTGCGCGACCCCGGCGACCCGCTGTTGTTCACCGTGACACCAGGGACGGCACCATCGAGCCGCTGGAGCACGCTGACCGATGACTTCTCACCGACCGGCTCGAGATTCACGCTGGACACGGCGCCCGTGATATCGCCGCGCCGCTGCGTCGTGTACCCCGTGACGACGACCTCCTGCAGCATCGTCGGCGCCTGCTCGAGCGTGGCGTCGAGCGTGCTCTGCCCATTGATCGGCGCCTCTTTGCTGCGGTAGCCGATCTGCGCAAACGTCAGGGCCGCGTCGGCGGGGGCGATGAGCGCGTAGTGCCCCTGCTGATCGGTCACGGTTTGCGTCTGGGTGTTCTTCACGCGCACGGTGACACCCCACAGCTTCTCACCGGTCGTCGCGGACGTGACGGTACCCGACACCTGTTGCCCCTGGCTCAGCGCCGTCCCGCTGATCGCCACGAGGAAGAGGAACGTGATCCCTAGTGCACGGTAGACCTTTTGCATTGAACCCTCCGGCGCAGCCCTCGGTCGACGGGCCGGCACATGGACTGGATGCTGCGGGTGATCGACACCGCGGGGGGAAACGTGGGCGACAGTATGACGAACGTGGAGATTCGGGCAAACACGCGTGCTCGCGAGCTGGCGTGCAACAGCCAGCCGGCACTGCTCATCGTTCGCAAATACATCCATAGGTGGCGGCCCCCGGTTTGCGAACCGTCTCGTGATGCTGCGAAGCCAAACATGTCCCTGCTGAGTTGAACGACAAGACCCCCGATCAGGGTCACCTGATCAGGCTACATCAGCCGCCGGTGTCGGCCGTCCGGCCGCTTGATGCGGCCGCCGCCCCGTTTCGGCAATAAACGAAACTCCGCGAAGACGCGCACCAGCAGCTCTTCACGACACTGGACTTGCAATTTTCGGTAAATGCGCCACAGGTAGGTATGCACGGTGTGCGGTGACAAACCGAGACGCTCCGCCGTTCGCTTCTCCGAATCACCGTCGAACACGGCGCGCACGATGCCGCACTCGCGCGGTGACAGGCCGAGGCAGGCCGACAACGATCGCCACTCGGGCGGCGCGAACACTCCCTGACCGGTCATGGGGTTCCAATATGTGCTGCGCTCCGTTCCCACCGCCAGACCGGTCCGTCTTCCGGATCGACGACCTCCCCGATGTGAACGAAGCCGGATTTCCCCAGCACCCGCGTCGAGGCATTGGCCTCCGGGAGCGTGTGCGCCCGCAGCAGCCGGACGCGCGGATCGGCGGCGGCGTATCGCAGGAGCGCACCAGCCGCCTCCGTCGCAAACCCCTGCCCCTGGCAGGACGGATCGACGCCGTACGCGATCTCGACCATCCCCTGGGCATCCGGCGGGCCCTTGAACCCGGCGCTGCCGATCACCATGCCCGAGCTCCTTTCCACGATGAAGAAGCCGTACGTCCAGGGATCGGGCGGCGTGCCCGCGGCGGCCCGGAGCGACTCGAGCCAGGCTGCCGACACGGCATCACTGACATAGAAGCCGTGCATACCGTCGGCAACCCCAAACCCGACGAGACTCTGAAACCGTTCCGGCTGTTCCCGGAGCGCGATCAGGTGGTCGGGCGCGCACGCGACGAGCGCGAGACGCGGAGTCTCAAGTCGCGTCGTAGCCCGCGTATTCCCCGGTTTGGAGGACATTCCCCTTGTACTGCTGGTCGTCGTGGATGCCGATCTTCGTCGTGTAGTAGCCGAACACCGTCCACCACTTCAGATCCTTGAAGAATTTCTCGACCGGCGTCTTGGGATCGGCCTCGGCGGCACTCATCTTGGTCAGCACCGCTACCCGCTGCTCGGGCGTGCCGGCCAGGAAGGCTTTCCCGTGCATCTCGCGCGACAGCGCGTCCACCTCGTGCAGCCCGGAGCGCCAGCGCGCTTGCACGTCGCGCTCGAGCGATTCGAAGAGCCGCCCGTCGATATAGCTCGCCACGCCCGCGGCGCGCGCGCCGGCCGACACCGCGTCCGTCGGAATGATCAGGTCGCTCAGCTCATCGAGCAGCGCAAACTCGGCCGGCGTGAAAAACTTCGGCGGGGCCCAGAGCACCGGCCACTTCACATGCGGCAGCGCCAGCGCGGCCGCCGCGGCACCGGTGGCGCCGAGCATATCGCGACGCGAAATCATAGCTCCCCCTTCTTGAACTGATCCGCCAGGTGATCGCACGAGCGCCACGCCAGTGACATGATCGTCCACGTCGGGTTCTGGCACGACGCGCTGACGTGACTGGAGCCGTCCACGACGAACAGGTTCTTCACGTCGTGCGACTGCTGGAACTGGTTCAGCACCGAGGTCTTGGGATCCGTCCCCATGCGCGCGGTGCCAAGCTCGTGAATCGACCACCCCTCCGTGAGAATGTTCTTGTCCACGCCGATGATCTCGATCCCCGCAGCCTCTAACATCTCCTTCGCGCTCGTGGCCATGTCCTCGCACATCTTCTTTTCGTTGTCGCTGAACTGGTAATGAAAGCGCAGTGACGGAATGCCCCACGCGTCCTGCATCTGCGGATCGAGATCGACGTAGTTCTCGTAGCGCGCGAGCACTTCCCCGAAGCCGCCCAGGCCGATGAACGCGCCAGAGTGATCGCGGACGCGCTGCTTGAACGCGGCACCGAATCCCGGCGCCTCCGTCCCGCTGGGGAAAATCGAGTGGCCGGCGCCGCCCTCGAAGCCGTAGCCGCGGATGAATCCGTTCTGCTTGTCCTCCAGGTTGCGGAAGCGCGGGATGTAGAAGCCGCCCGGTTTGCCGTCGTCGAGCGTGTGCGGCTTTCCGACGAGGTCTTTCACGAGTCCTGTCGCACCCGGACCCATGACGTGCTCGCAGAAGTTGTGGCCGACGTGCCCGCTCGAGTTGCCGATGCCGTTCGGGTACTGTCGCGACTTCGACAACAGCAGCAGCCTGGCGCTCTCGAGCGTGGACGCCGCCAGAATCACGACCTTCGCTTTTGCTTCGTACGTCTTGCGATTCTGCCCGTCCACGAACGACACGCCGCGGGCCTTGCCCGTGTTCGGATCGACCAGCACCTCGTGGGCAATCGCATTGGTGCGGAGCGTGAGGTTGCCGGTGTCCATCGCCGGATAGATGAGTCCGGTCGGTGAGTCGAACGCCGCGTGAATGTCGCAGCCGCCGGGGCGACGGCCGCAGGCGCCACGCCCCAAACATTTCGAACGGTACTTGTTCTTCACGCCGTCGGTCGTGACGCCGGCCCGATACGGCGTGAGCACGCGGTTCATCCCCTTCAGCGTGTTCCGCAGCTTGACCTCGGCGATCGTCAGCTTGTTGGGACGCTGGAACAGGCTGTCGGGCAGGTGCGGCAGATTCTCCTTGTGCCCGGAGATCCCCAGCAAGAGATCGACCTTATCGTAGTACGGCTCGATGTCCGCGTAGGAAATCGGCCAGTCTTCGCCGTAGCCGTCGTGGGTCTTCCCCTTGAAGTCGTAGTCGGAAAGCCGCAGCGCGAGACGCCCCCAGATGTTGGTCTTCCCGCCGAGCAGTCGCGCGCGCACCCAGGCGTACTTCGTTCCGGTGTATGGATGGTCTTTCTCGTCGACCAGGATGTTCTTGACGTAGTCGCCGCCGTCCCAGCCGCCCACGTACGAATACACGTGCTTGTACGTCGAAGCCCGCGCGTAGGGCGGTTGGCGGATGGTGTACTCGTTGTGGCGGAGGGCGTGCGAGCCGGGCGGGAGACCGCCGCGCCGCGCATTCTCGTACGGCCATTCCATCGACCGCAGTTCCTTCTCGATATTGATCTTCTTCCCTGCCTCGAGCAGCAGCACCTGCATCCCCTGCGACGTGAGCGCGTGGGCGGCCATGCCGCCCGCCGCGCCGGAGCCCACCACCACCGCATCGTACGTGCGGGAGAGATCGACTTGTGGCTCCTGCGGGGGCGCAATCTTCACGACGAGAGTCATGGAGATCTTCCTCTTATTGTGGACGCGCCATGCTGGCGCGCCCTTGGCGAGCGATCACTGCGGCGTAGGTGGTGAGCGTCACGCGATTCGCATCCGGTCCCTTGGCGAATTTCAGCAGCATCTCCAGCTCCGCCTGCCGGTGCAGCGCCATCAACGGCTCACCGGTGGCGGTATTCTGCGTCGAATTGTTCATGTCCACGAGCACGCGCATCTCCGGTGTGGCCTGCGCGGCGTGGACGACGACGAGGTTCACTTTCCGGGGAGTCAGGCTGTCGAGCAGGGCGTGAAACGCGGCTTCCTTCCGGTCGATCGGCGTGTCGAACATCGTGTGAGAGCTCTCGCCGAAGTAGCGCGAGATCCCCACGTTGTACTTCGCGGCGATCCGCTCGACAATGGCGCGCAGCTCCGGCGTCGAGACCGCCGTCCCCATGTGATAGTCCACATAATCAATGCGCAACCCCGAGCGGCGGGCGCGCTCGACCTGGGCGCTCAGCTCGCGCTCGACTTCGCCCAGGTCGTATTTGTGCGCGAGGAACTCATCGCTCGACGAGAGAAAATAGCCGACCGTGTCCACGAGCGACGGTACCGCTTCCTTGCCCAGCACCGGCCCCCAGCGGTACCCCTTCCATTCCGAATTGAGCACGAGGTGCACGCCGACGGAGATCTGCGGGTTCTTCTTGAGAATTTCGACGGCTTCTTGATACCAGGGACAGGCGAACATCACGGAGGCGGAGAGCGGGATCCTGGTGTCGGCGAGCTGGGCCAGCGCCAGGTTCACCGAATGGTTCATCCCGATATCATCGATGCGAATCAGGAGTTCAGGGCGGGACGGGCTCGTCGGACTTTGGAACAGCAGCGCAGCGAACAGCACAAACGGAGTCATGGGCCTGTAACATGCCTTTCGAATGAAACGAAGGCTACCCGGCGGCTGTCGGGTGACCAACTTGGAACGTTGATCGTTCCCTGGCCGCCGAAGAACGGCGCCGTCAGGTCACGCACCGAGCCGTCACGCACATCCATCAGGCGAAGCTTCACCTGCTTCCCGAACGGATGGTCCTGCCCCTGATCCTCGAGAAAGGAAAGGAACACGACCCAGCGTCCATCGGGCGACGGATGCGGGAACCAGTTCGCATACGCATCGCGTGTCAGCTGCTCGGCGGCGCTCCCATCGGGATGCATCCGCCAGATCTGCATTGTCCCGCTGCAGAACGAGTTGTAATAGATGAAGGAGCCATCGGGAGAATAGTCAGGGCCATCATCGAGCCCCGTGCAGGTGGTGATGCGCTTCTCCTCCCCGCCGCCCACGGGAATCGTGTAGATGTCGAACTCCCCATCGCGCCGTCCCACGAACGCGAGCGTCTTGCCGTCCGGCGACCAGCCGTGCCAGAAGCTCGGCGCCTTCGTCGTGAGTTGTTTCGGCGTCCCACCGGTGATTGGCAGCAGATACACGCTGGACGTGAGCCAGTCCTCAGTCGGCTCGTGGCTCACCACGAGCCATTTGCCGTCCGGTGAGATGCCGTGATCGTTGTTTATCCGGGGAGTGGTAAAGGCGATGGGGAGCTGGTCGAGCTGCCGTGATCCCACGTTGAGGCGATACAACCGGCCGTCGCTGTTCACCAGGAAATAGCGCCCATCCCGGGACCAGTTAGGCGCTTCAAAGTGACGGTCGGCGCGATAGACGGTGTCGATCTTGCCGGAAGCGATCTCGACGGTTTTCAGCGTGCTGCTGATGGTGGTGTCCTGCCACATCATCGCTGTCGCGAGCACCGCATGGAGCATCATGGGACCCGTTCGAGCAGCGCGACCAGCTCGGCGCGGTGGGTGCGCTCCGGCAAATGATCGGAGACCATTTTGTACACCGGCCACCCGCGTGCCGCGGCGCGGTCCGCAAACGGCTGGAAGGGATCGGGCGTGACCTGCGGCTCATACGTGAGGATGTACGCGGCGGGAACCTTGCGGCCCGCGGGGTTCACCAGCCTGAGCGTGTCGGTGAACGTGCGCAGTGATTGTGGCACGTCGCGCGGCACGACCGTCGTATCCTGCACCCAGACCGGCACCAGGTACCCATCGCGCGTGATGCTCTGCACGAATTTCGCGCGCGCGGTGTCTGGAATCGACAGCACCGATTCGCCGGAATCGGGGAGGAGCGCGTCCAGATACACGACCCGCTTGATCCGCTCGGGAATCCGGTCGACGACGCCGGTGATGACCATGCCCCCGTAGCTGTGTCCGACGAGCACGACGTCACGCAGGTCGTCCCACAGAATCGCGTTGACGACGTCGTCGATGTGTGTGTGAAGGTCGATGGTGGGCGAGGCGAGATGGTGGCGTTCGCCGAGGCCCGTCAGCGTGACCCGCACGACGTGATGGCCGTGGCGCGTGAGCATCGAGTCGATCGCGCGCCAGTCCCAGCCGCCGCCCCAGGCGCCGTGCACGATGACGTAGGTGTAGTGCCTGGCCGGTGCACGCGCGGCCTGTTGTTGCGCTGCTCCAGGTGCGGCAACGACGGACGCGGCAGCCGCCACCGCGGCCAGTCTCATCAGAATTCGAGCTGGTTTAGATACTGCCAGTTGGCGCGCGCGTCGGCCATGTCGCCGTCCGCATCGTTCGCGGTCTCCTGCTCGACATAGGCCGGCGTCTGATCGAGGTTCGGCACCGCCGCCAGGAACTTCTTGAAGTCGAACGTCCCCTTGCCCAGCCACGTGTCTTTGGATCGATCCGCCAGGGCGTCCTTGAGGTGAAAGCTCCAGAACCGACCGGGATACTGCTGCAAATACTTCATGGGGTCGCCGCCGCCGAGGACCATGTTGCCGACGTCGAGCTGGAGTCGAGTGACGGAAGGATCGAGTCGTGAGATGAAGACGTCGTACGGAACCTGACCGTCGATGGGCTTCTGGTGGTAAGACTCGTTGTGGAAGCCGAGCCAGACGCCGTGCTTGCGCGCCACCGCGCCGGCCGCATTGAACCGATCCGCCCATTCCCGCCAGTCGTCCAGCGTCTTTTTGGTCCAGTCCTCGAAATCCGGCACGAACAGGTAGTCGTGGCCGAGGACCTTGGCGATATCGAGGCTGCGTTCCCACCCGACGAAAATCGTGTCGGCCGACATGTGGGCGGACGGCGCGCGCAGGCCTTCTTTCTTGAGGATGTCGGCGACCTGCTGCGGCGTGCGGCCGAACAGATTGAACGACCACAGCAGCTCGACGTCGGCGTAGCCGATCGCGCGAATCGCCGCGAGGGTGCGGTCGGGATCCTGCGCCATCGCGTGGCGCACCGCGTAGGTCTCGAGTCCGATGCGCTGCAGCTTTTTCGCCGAGCGCAGGGGCGCGCGCGCGAGCATCCCACCGGCTGCGGCAGCGCCCATCGTCTGAAGAAAGTCGCGTCGTTTCATGGGGCGCTAATCTACGGGTCGCTGAACTGTCCGGCGAGCGGTATCATGGCCCCTATGATCCCCTTCATCGCTCTCGTCGCGCTCCTCGCGAGTGCGCAAGACACCGCCCTTTCCATCATTCCTCGCCCGGTGCAACTGACGCGGCGCACCGGCTCCTTCGGGGTTACTGCGGGGACCGTGATCGTGACCGACCGCGCCACGCGCCAGATCGGTTATCAGCTGGCCGATTGGTTGAACCCGGCGACCGGCTACCGGCTATCCGTGGTGGCCTCTCCGGGACAGGCCGCGCGAACGATTACCCTGGGCCTGGACACGACGCTCGCTCGCCTGGGCGAGGAGGGCTATCGCCTCTCGGTGACCCCGACGCGCATCACGATTCGCGCATACCGTCCCGCCGGCGTGTTCTACGGCGTCGAAACGCTGCGCCAGCTGCTGCCGGCGGACATCTTCCGTGATGCTCCCGTCACTGGAGTGACGTGGTCCGCGCCGGCTGTGGAGATCGAAGACCGGCCCCGTTTCCAGTGGCGTGGCGCGCATCTCGATGTCTCCCGCTCGTTCATGCCCAAGGAATTCGTCAAGAAGTACATCGACCTGCTCGCCCTCCATAAGCTGAACCGCTTCCACTGGCATCTCACCGACGATCAGGGCTGGCGACTCGAGATCAGGAAGTATCCGCGACTCACGTCGGTCGGCGCGTGGCGCAAGCAGTCGCTCGTCGGCGTGCAGCACCGTTATGCCGACACCACGCAATGGGTCTACGACAACATCCCGCACGGCGGGTTCTATACACAAGCTGATGCGCGCGAGATCGTGGCGTACGCCACCGCGCGTTTCATCACCGTCGTTCCCGAAATCGAAATGCCCGGCCACGCGCAGGCCGCCATCGCCGCCTACCCCTGGCTCGGCAACATGGGCCAGCAGCTCGAGGTGCTGACGCACTGGGGCGTCGATGCGAACATCCTGAATCCGTCAGACTCGGTGATCCACTTCATGCAGGACGTGCTCACCGAAGTGCTGGCGATCTTTCCCAGCCACTGGATTCACACCGGCGGCGATGAAGCGATAAAAGATCAATGGAAAGTGAGTCCCGTTGCGCAGGCGCGCATCAAGGAGCTCGGCCTCAAAGACGAAAACGCGCTGCAGAGCTGGATGACGGCGCAGATGAGCCAGTGGCTGGTGTCGCACGGCCGCGCGCTGATCGGCTGGGACGAAATTCTGGAGGGCGGGACCGAGGGCCTCGCCCCCAATGCGGTCGTGATGTCGTGGCGCGGCATGGAGGGCGGCATCGCGGCCGCGCAGGCCGGTCACGACGTCGTCATGACGCCGACCTCAAACACCTATTTCGATTATTACCAGTCGCAGGATGCGGCGCACGAGCCCCTGGCCATCGGCGGGTTCCTGCCGATCGATACCGTGTACGCCTTCGAGCCGGTGCCCGCCTCGCTCGACTCGGCCCAAGCGAAGCGTGTTCTGGGCACCCAGGGACAGATCTGGACGGAGTACCAGCGGACGCCGAAGAACGTCGAGTACATGGTGTTTCCGCGGCTTATCGCGCTGGCCGAGGTCGCGTGGACGCCGAGGGAGCAGCGGAATTTTGCCGATTTCAGCGCGCGTCTCGCGACGCACGTCGTCCGGCTTGGGATCCTCGATGTGAACTACCGGCCGCTAGCGCGCACCGTCAGCGGAGCTGCGGGAGGGGGGGCTCGTTAGGATTGGCCGGCGGCGCCTGGTCGCGCTGAATCGCCGCTCGGATCGCGGCCGCAAAGGCCGACATGTCCGCCTTGAGCAGGCCGCGCCAGCCCGCTGCCGAGCGCGTCAGCGAGACGACGTCCATCGTCGTGACGGGGGTTGCCTCGACGGTCATCTGCATGCGATAGACGACGTGCACGGTGTCCGGTCCCTCGTTCACCTGCCCCAGGATCTGCACCTTCGCCGAGCGAAACACATTCGCGAGCTCGGGCGATGAGTTGGTCGAGTATCTCAGCAGCGCTTCGAACATGGCGGTGTCCGACAGCGCCTGCGCTTCGGCGACCGTGGAAACGCCGAGCAGGTCTTTGCGGACTTGATCGACGTTTGGCGTGTCGAACAGGATGGACAGGAACTCGCGCAGCTGGTGCAGCGCCCTCGGATCCATCAGCGTCGCCATCTCGTGCCAGTCGTTGGCCCGCATGGCGTCGATCATCCGCGCCGTGACTTGCTGGGGCGTTTCCATCGTGGCCGGCGGCAGCGTGCGCAACTCGACCTCGGACATGATGAAGCCGAAGGCGGGCCATCCACCTGACGCGACGGAGCGCTGGAAATAGCCCCGCGCGCGCGCGGTATCGCCGCGCACCAGATACCAGTTCCCCACCCCGTAGCTCAGCGTCGCAATCGCGATATCGCTCGTGTCGGCCCGCGTGAACACCGAGTCCGGACCGATCTCCCCTCGGTAGAGCCGCAGCCGTTGCGCGTAGGCGTTGGCACCGTTCGGCTTGTCGGGATGCCGGTCGAGCAGGGCCTTCGCGTCCGCGGCGCGACCCGCCCGCGACAGGGACATCCACAACCAGTCGGTGGCGCCGGCGCGCTCGCCGGAGTCCGGTGCGATCGGCAGCGCGCGCGTGAACGCCTGCGCGGCACCGGCGAAGTCGCGCTTGACGAACCGCACGATGCCGAGGTGATACCAGATGCCGTAGATCGTGCTGTCGAGCCGCGCGCCGCGCTGCAGGTCCTGCATCGCCTTGTCGAATTCGCGCACCGACAGGTAGCGATGCCCGCGCCAGCGATACAGCAGCGCGTTGTTCGGCGCGATCTTGAGGCCGCGGCTGAAGGTCTCGATGGCTTCGCGGTACTGCCGGACGCCCGATTGGGCGACGCCGAGCGCGATGATCTTGTCGATGTTGCGGGGATCCTTCGCGAGTGCGCTGTCGGCGCGTGCGATCGCGCCCGTGTCGCGCTGGGCTCGGTACTCGACGTTCGCGGGTGAACGGTATTCGACGGCCTGCAGCAGGCACAGCGGCGCGAGCAGACTCAGGACGGTAGGCATGATCGCCATATTGTAGTCCGCCCGGCCGATCTGGAAGTGCCCCATCAGCGTGCTGTTCCAGATTCCCATGGGGACGGACAGGGAGGGATTCGAACCCTCGATGCCCTTGCGGGCATACCGGTTTTCGAGACCGGCGGTTTCAACCGCTCACCCACCTGTCCAAACTACTAGACGCTTAGACGCACAGACGCAGCAGACGCGCAGGACTACACAGGCGGACAGGGTGGGATTCGAACCCACGTAACGGTTGCCCGCTAACACGCTTTCCAAGCGTGCGCCTTCAGCCACTCGGCCACCTGTCCGGGCTCACCAAAGTAATCGCTGCCGCCGCGTCATTGTAGCCGGAGCTTGGCTCGATCGACCTTCCCGAGATGGGTACGCGGCAGTATCGGCAGGAATTTCACCATGCGCGGGGCTTTGTATGGCTCGAGGCGCTCGCGCGCGAACGCCTGCAGCTCTTCGGCCAGACCGGGTCGCTCTTCCGTGGCAACGACAAATGCGTGCGGTTTGGTCAAGCCGGTCGCATCCTGGACGCCCACCACCGCGACTTCCTTGACCAGCGGGTGCTGCAGCAAGCAACCCTCCACTTCCTGCGGCGCGAGCCACTTGCCGCCGACCTTCAGCAATTCGTCGGCGCGGCCACAGTAGGTGATGTAGCCGTCGGCATCGCGGCGGATCAGGTCGCCCGAGACGTACCATTCGCCGCGAAACGCGGCCTGCGTGTTGTCCATCTGCTGCCAGTAGCCGTTCGCGCGCGAGCCGCCGCGTACCCACAGCATGCCGACTTCGCCGTCCGGCAGATCGTGGCCCAGGTCATCGCGCACGCGGACGTCGAAGCCGGGCACGACGGTACCGAGTGTGCCGGGCTTCACCGCACCGCGCCGGTTCGAGATGAAGATGTGCCACATCTCGGCGGTTCCGAGTCCGTCGAGCAGCTCGACGGCGAACGTCTGCTTCCAGCGTTCGTACAGCTCGACGGGCAGCGCTTCACCAGCTGATGTCGCCAGCCGTAGCGATGAAAGGTCCTGCTGCGCGGCATCCGGATGGGAGACCATCTGGTTGACCATGGTCGGGACGTTGACCAGGACGGTCGGGCGGAATTTCCGGATTTTGTCGAACACTGTTTCGGCCGTGCTCTTCTCGGGGAACAACGCCGTTGCGGCGCCGACGGAGAACGGGAAGAACAGATTCGACCCCAGGGCGTACCCGAAGAAGAGTTTCGGGACCGCGAGGGTGATGTCACGCTCGGTCAATTCGAGGACGCGCTGGCCATAACACACGGTGGTATTCGCGAACGACGCGTGGCTCTGCACCACCGCTTTCGGCTGGCCGGTCGTCCCGCCGGAGAACAGCCAGATCGCGGCGTCGTCCTTGTGACTCGGGAATGCCTCGAGCTCGTCCGGCGCACCCTCGAGCGCGCGCATCGTCGCGGCCTCGCCGGCGACGATGATCTCCTTGAGGTACACACCGGCGGAGCCCCGCGCAGCCTGGAAGACGGTGGCGGCGTGGCGATGGACCACCGCGACAACGGCGCGCGTGTAGCTGCAGAAGTATTCGATCGCGTCGAGGGCCAGCTGCGGGTTGACCATCACGACCACCGCGCCAACTTTGAGTGTGCCGAACAGCGCCGCCACGAACTCCGGCCCATCAGGCAGCGCGATGATCACGCGCTGTTCGGGCTCCACGCCGGCGCTCTCGAGCAGATGACCGAAGCGGTTCGCGAGCGCCTGCACGTCGCGGTAGGTGTACGTCGCGTGGTCCGTCAGCAGCGCCGGCCGGTCGCTTTTGCCTTCCCGGACGCGCGCATCCAGCAGCCAATCAGCGATGTTTAGAGTCATGTCGCCTTATCGTCATAACGTCCTGGATGATGATGATGCCGGTGCATGAGTTGGCGCAACTGACCTGGGAGGAGGTGCGCGACCTCGACCGGGGCCGCACGCTCGTCGTGCTGCCGGTAGGCGCGATCGAGGCGCACGGCCCGCATCTGCCGCTCGACAGCGACGTCGTGATCGCGACCGCGATGGCGCGCGCCGGCGCGGCGCGGCTGGCGGCGCGCGGCCACGGCGTGCTCATCCTGCCCGCCCTCGCCTATACAGCCGCCCAGTTCGGCTCTGATTTCCACGGCACATTATCGATCTCTGGCATCACCGTCACCGCCCTGATCGTCGATCTGGCGCGCAGCCTGACGGATCAGGACTTTCGGCTGCTCGTGATCGCCAATGCGCATCTCGACCCCGAACACCTCACCGCACTCCACGAGGCGGTGAAGCTCGGCCGCGCCGACACCCTGGTACCCATCATCTTCCCCGATCTCACCCGCAAGCCGTGGGGCAGCCGCCTGGGCGAGGAGTTCCGCAGCGGCGCCTGCCACGCGGGTCAATTCGAGAGCTCGATCGTGTTGAGCGAACAACCGGAGCGTGTGCGCGAACACGTCCGCCGCTCCCTGACGCCGAATCCCCGCTCGTTGTCGGACGCCATCAAGGACGGCAAGCGCACGTTCCGCGAAGCGGGCGGAGCGCGGGCGTACTTCGGCGACCCGGCCGCGGCGAGTGCCGAGGAAGGCCGTCGCACCATCGACGTCCTGGGTGGCATTCTCGAAGAAGCGGTGCTCGCCGAGATCGGAACCGCACCTTGAAGTTCTCCGGGTCGGTGGCCGTCGTCACGGGTGGCGGGCAGGGGATTGGCGCCGCGGTGGCCCGCGCACTCGCCAAAGAAGGTGCCAGTGTGATTGTCGCAGCGCGCACCACAGACAGGATCGACGCGGTAGCTGCCGAGATCAAGGGCAAGGCGGTGCGCTGCGACGTCACGGACCCCGCCGGCGTCCGCGACCTGGCCCAGGCGGCCGGACAAGTCGATATCCTCGTCAACAATGCGGGCGTCGCGTACAGCGCTCCGCTGCTCAAGACCACGTTCGACGATTGGAATCGCGTGCTGGCCGTGAACGCGACAGGTACCTTCCTGTGTACGAAAGCTTTTCTCGCGGGGATGCTCGAGCGCAAGCGCGGGGCGATCGTCAATGTGGCATCTGTCGCCGGATTGGACGGCGCACGCTATATCGCCGCCTACGCCGCGGCGAAACACGCGGTTGTCGGATTCACTCGCAGCGTCGCCGCCGAGCTCGATGGGACGGGCGTCGTCTGCAACGCCGTGTGCCCGGGATATGTGGACACGGAGATGACACAGGAGTCAGTCGCGCGTGTCTCGGCCAAGACTGGCAAGCCGAGGACCGCTGCCCTGGCCGCGATGCTGGCGGTGTCCGAGCAGGAGCGGCTCATCACGCCGCAGGAAGTGGCACAGGCCGTGTTGGCGCTGTGCAGCCTGACGGGCAAACCCAATGGAGTCATTAAGCGGGTGTGAACCGATGACCTTTGAGATCATCAATCCCGGAGCATTTGGCGGCCGGCCAAGCGGCTGGAATCACGGCATGCTTGCCGAGAAGGGCGGCCGAATCCTCTTCGTCGCAGGTCAGATCGTCCCGGTGGGCGACTTCGTCACCCAGTGGGATGGCGCGCTGGGCCGCGTGCTGGAAGTCGTGCGCGCCGCGGGCGGAAGACCGGAGAATATCGGCCGCATGGTGGTCTACACGACTGACCGGCCCTCCTACCTCGCGAATCTCACGCCGCTCGGCGTAGTGCATCGCAAGCACATGGGTCGCCACTACTGCGCCATGGCCGTGGTCGAAGTGAAGTCGCTCATGGACTCCAAGGCTCTCGTTGAGATCGAGGCTGTCGCCATCCTATGATCTACGAACTCGATGAGACGACATCCGTCGCCACGATCACTCTCAACCGACCGGAGCGACTCAACGCGCTGACGTTCGAGGTCTATACCGAGCTGCGCGACAAGTTCCGCGCGCTCGACGCCCAGCCTGGCGTCCGCGCCATCGTGATCACGGGGGCCGGGCGCTCATTCTGTTCCGGCGGCGACGTCGAGGACATCATCGGCGCGCTGCTCGGACGCGACCATGCGGTGCTGCACGACTTCACCCGGCTCACCTGCGATCTCATCCTCGCCATGCGGCGCTGCCGCCGGCCGATTGTCGGCGCGCTGAACGGCACCGTCGCGGGTGCGGGCGCGGTGATCGCCGCGGCCTGCGACATCCGCATCGCGGCGGAGTCCGCCAAGATCGCGTTTCTGTTCACGAAGGTCGGGCTGTCCGGCGCCGACATGGGAGCGGCCTGGCTCCTGCCGCGGATCGTGGGTCTGGGACATGCGAGCGAGCTGCTGTTGACGGGCGACTTCATCGACGCCAAGCGCGCGCTCGAGATCGGCCTCTATAATCGCGTCGTGACACAGGCGAAGGTTCTGCCGGAGGCTCACGCGCTCGCCGAGAAGCTCGCGCGCGGCCCGTCCGCCGCGCTGGGGGTGACGAAACAGGCGCTCGAGGCGGAAGCGGCGCTCGACCTCGAGGCCGCGCTCTCCTATGAAGCCGAGGTGCAGGCGCAGCTGATGCAAGGCCCCAACTTCCGCGAAGCATACGCGGCTTTTCAAGCGAAGCGCGAGCCCAAGTTCACGTGATCGTCGACACGGCTCCGATCCGCGCGTTTCTCGACGACAAGCACATCAAGCTCGCCGGGCAGGTGACGGAGTTCGCGACGCGGCTGCTCGAGCCGCTGGCCGAGCCGGCAGACGATGCCACGGCCCGCCAGCAGGCGCGCGATCTGCTCGCCAAGCTCGGAGCGGCCGGCTGGTTCCAGCCGATTCACGATCAGGACTGGCGCGCCTGTTGCCTGATTCGCGAAGCGCTGGGTGCGAGCTCACCGTTGGCCGACGCCGTATTCGCGCTCCAAGCACTCGGCGTCGTCCCGATGCTGCTCTCGAGCAACGACGCGATGCGCCAGCGCTGGCTCGAGCCGGCCACGGCGGGCCGCGCCATGGCGTCGTTCGCCATGACAGAGCCGCAGGCCGGCTCCGACGCCGCCTCCCTCGGCACCAAAGCCGAGCGCGACGGCGATGCGTACGTGTTATCGGGCACGAAGACGTTCATCTCGAATGCCGGGATCGCCGACTTCTACACGGTCTTTGCGACGACGGATGGCGCCAAGCGCGACAAAGGCATCGCCTGCTTCGTGGTCCCCGCTGACACGCCCGGCCTGCGCTTCGTTCGCCCCCTGCTGCTGTCCAGCCCGCACCCGCTCGGCGAGATCGCGTTTCAAAAGGCGCGGGTCCCCGGCGCATGCCGACTAGATAAGGAAGGAGAAGGCTTCAAGCTGGGCCTCGCAACCCTCGATCGCGTGCGCGCGACGGTCGGGGCGGCGGCCTGCGGCATGGCGGCGCGGGCGCTGAGCGAGGCGCTCGCCCACGCGAAGTCGCGGCAGCAGTTCGGACGCCCGCTGGCCGATTTCCAGCTCATCCAGGAAAAGCTCGCCCGCATGGCGACCGAGCTGACCGCGGCACGATTGCTCGTGTATCGCGCGGCGTGGGAGAAGGAGCCCTACGGATTTACGAAGGGACGACGGAGATCCAGCACCTCATCATCGCCGGGCAGCTCGTCAAGTGAGGATCGTGGCAATCGGTGGCGGGCCGGCGGCGCTGTACTTCGGCATATTAATGAAAGAGGCCGACCCCACGCACGAGATCACGATCCTCGAGCGCAACCGCCTGGATGACACGTTCGGCTTTGGCGTCGTCTTCTCCGATGCGACGCAGAACAATCTCGCCGCGGCCGATCCCGAGACCTACGCCTCGCTCGCCCACGAGTTCTTTCACTGGGACGACATCGACATCCACTATCGCGGGCAGGTGATTCGCTCAGGCGGCCACGGGTTTAGCGGTCTGTCCCGGCACAAGCTGCTCGCGAATCTCGCCAGGCGATGCAAGGCGCTCGGCGTGTGCATCGAAGTCGGCAAGGAGGTCAAGGATCCCGAGAGTTACCGGGGCGATGCCGACTTGATCCTCGGCGCTGACGGGTTCAACAGCATCGTGCGCGAGTGCTACGCCGAGCATTTCCAGCCGAGCATGGACGAGCGACCCAACCGGTTCGTGTGGCTGGGCACGACCCGCCCCTTCCCTGCTTTCACGTTCTACTTCAAGCGCGACAAACACGGCCTGTGGCGCGTCCATGCGTATCAGTACGAGCCAGGCCACTCGACCTTTATCGTCGAGGCGACCGAGCAGACCTGGCGCAGCGCGGGGCTCGACTCGACGACCGAGGATGCCACCATCAAGTTCTGCGAGGCCCTATTTAAGGAAGAGCTGGAAGGCCATCGCCTGCTCAAGAACCGCTCGCTGTGGCGCAACTTCGTCACGATCAAGAACGCAGTCTGGTCGCACGAGAATGTCGTCCTAGTGGGAGACGCGGCGCACACGGCGCATTTCTCCGTCGGCTCTGGAACGAAGCTTGCGATCGAGGACGCAATCGCGCTGTCGAATGCGTTGCAACGTGACCGAGACGTGCCGACAGCCCTCGCCGCATATGAAGCCGAGCGTCGGCCTGCAGTGGAAAGCCTGCAGCGTGCGGCGCAGGTGAGTTTGCAGTGGTTCGAGGATACGGAGCGCTACATGAACCTCGAGCCGCTGCAATTCGGGTTCAATCTGCTCACCCGCAGCCTGCGGATTACCCACGACAACCTAAAGGTCCGCGACCCTGAGTTTGTACAAAGAGTGGATGAGTGGTACGCCGCCGAAGCGGAGAAGCAGTCCCACGCACCCCTCGCTCCGCTCGGGGCAGGCTCACGCCCCACGCCCCACGCCCCACGCCCCACGCACCACGCACCACGCACCGCAGTTACCACGCACCACGCACCTCCCCCCATGTTCACGCCGTTCAAATTGCGAGACATGCTGTTGAGCAATCGGGTCGTGGTATCGCCGATGTGCCAGTACAGCTCCGAAGACGGCATGCCGAACGAGTGGCATCTCGTGCATATCGGGAGCCGCGCGATCGGTGGGGCGGGATTGGTGTTCGTCGAAATGACCGACGTTTCGAAGGAAGGTCGGATCTCACCAGGATGCGCGGGGATGTACAAGCCGGAGCATGTGATAGCCTGGAAGCGCATCGTCGATTTCGTGCACGCGAACAGCGACGCCAAGCTCGCGATGCAGCTCGGCCATGCCGGCCGCAAAGCGTCGACGCAGCGCATGTGGGAGGGCATGGACGAGCCGCTGCCCGAGGGCAATTGGCCGATCATTTCGGCCTCTCCCCTTCCTTATTATCCGCACAGCCAGGTCCCCAAGGAGATGACGCGGGCGGATATGGATGAGGTGAAGGACGACTTCGTCCACGCCGCGGAGATGACGACCCAGGCCGGGTTCGATCTGGTCGAGCTGCATTTCGCGCACGGCTACTTGCTGGCGAGCTTCATCTCACCTTTGACGAACCAGCGCACCGACAAATACGGTGGCTCGCTCGAGAA